>JANPIJ010000068.1:0-5343 GCA_031424955.1 Ferruginibacter sp.
CCGTGGTGGCTTCCAGGTTTGTGAGTGTCTGATCTATTTTAGCATTGTTGTTTTTCAATCCTCCGGTAAATGAACTTACATTATCCAGTGTTTTCGCCAAAGCGCCGGTTTGGGTATTCAACAGTGTTTGCAAAGAAGCGGAAGAAATGGCAAGCGTGGCGGTGGTTTTATTTAAGTTATCCATCACAGCCCTGATATTGTTTTTTGTAGTGGGATCAAACACACTATTCACTGTAAGTAAAACGGAATCAAGTGACCGCACGGCATTTTTTACCTGGGTTAATACGGGATCCACTTTCTGAAGTGCTTCATCAAACATGCCACTGGAAGCAACCGTATTGAGTGTATCACCGTTGTTCTTATATACATTACTGTTCCCCAATTTAATCTCAACAGTAGTTGTTCCCAATAAAGAAGGACTAATAACAGCAACTGAATTATCAGGAATATTGATGGATTGATTCATGCTAAGGGCCACCACTATTCTTCGCATATCTTTGCCGCCATCCGTGCTGTAGATGGTACCAACCTGCTTTCCATTTATCATTACTGCATTACTCGTAGCTAACCCCTGTATATTTCCAAATACAGCGTAAAAACGCATGGTTTTGGTAGTTAGGTTTTTGCCTTTTAAGAAATTAAATCCCAGTATAAGTAATACAATAGAAATTGCAGTAAGCGAACCTACTTTTGTTTCATTAGAAATCTTCATGTTGTTAACAAAATTGTTTGATCGTCAAAAATACAGATTAATTTTTTGCAAAGGGTGCCAATGGACCCGGGTGGATAAATTCGCGGATAAAAATAGGTGTTATTTTTTGTTGAAAATTACTACGCCGTTCTTTTTTTCATCAGCGGTAATTCTTACTTCGTTTCTGGTGAATCCCTCTGTAACGACCATCAGGGCTGTATTGGGTGGGATATCACCTTCGTTTTCGGCATAGATCAATAATTCATTTTCAGTTCTGGCAGGATCTGCGGTTAAATTCAGGGTGACCGGTTTTTCTGTTAGTTTTTTATTGCTCAACATTAAATTTCCATTAAAATAAACGGAAACAATATCACCGTCTATGTCTCCGTCATCATAAAGGTCTACTTTAAAATTCGGCTGCCTGATATCTATTCTTTTTAAAATATTCTTTGACCTGCTGCTGTACTTTTCTACCTGGGGGGCGTTTTTTTCTTCGTTATCCTTCAACGCTGTCTTAGTGCCCGGGCCTGCCGGATTTTCGATCATAGCTTTATATCGCTTAACAGCTTCCGTAATACTCTCTGCAAGCTCCTGCTGGCCTTTCTCACTGTTAAGGTAGCGTTCATCCGTTTCATTGTTGATAAAGCCTGTTTCAATCAATATAGCGGGCATATTGGTAGATTGTAACACTCTTATTCCCACCTGGCGCTGGTTTAGTCCAAAAGTTTGCCTGCCGGTTTTTGCAACTTCTTCTTCTACTAACATGCCAATATTGATACTCTTTAGCTGGAAACGTTTTGCATAAATAGCCACAATAGGTTTCATTTCCGGGCTATTGAAATCTATATTATTGCTTAAGCTGTCATCGGCTTCGATGTTAAAATCTTCTTCATTGTCAATGATGGCCTTCAGCTTGTCACTGGTTTTATGTGATGCAAATATCCACACACTGGTACCGCTTCTTTTCATGGGCAGTTTATAATACTGGTATACGGGTTCTTCCACTTTTATAGCCGTAATTTTCTTTTTCCTTTTTTTTCCCTTGCCTGTATAGGAGGTTTTATAATGGGTAACCTGCCTGGTGCCAATTTTACGCCTGGCGGTAGTTAACGGACCAGAATCGGCATGAATACAAATAAATAAATCTCCTTTGTATTGATTGGCTATTCGTGCTTTTTCATTCACATTTTGAAAGATATCCGTAGTGCGGGTTGGGATCGTTTTAACATCGGGTAATTGCTTCTGCAATTCAGCCACCAGTTTTTTTGATATGGCAAGTGTAATATCTTTTTCTCTTGAGCGAAGTGAACCTTCGTACTGGCCGGTAGCACCTACATCTTCGCCTCCATGGCCGGCATCTACTATTATCGTTTTAAGCAGCTTAGGGACTTGAGCAAAAACAGTCGTTGAAAAACATAGCACTAATATAAAAACAGCAAAAATCAATTTCATTTTGACCATATTAAAACCGGTTTATTGATGGTTAGTAATTTATAGGAGTTTCTTCACACAATGTTGCAGGTAATATCATTATTTTTGCCCCAACTGCAATGAACAACTATAACAAAGGTAAGGCAAAATACATTTTAGCATCCATGATGCTGGCATTGTTCATTGGTGAAACGATAGGTATCACGAGTGACAAGGTGCAATTGAGCCGCTTTTACAAAACTTTAACTTCAGATACTATTCCAACCCCCTCAACTAATAAGCCTGTTACCAATAACAAGCCGGCCGAAATAAAAAAAATCTCCTTTGCATCAATTGACACCATTCCATTTAACACAACTGACTCAACAAAAAAAGCCGATTCTTTAAACTCAAAAGCCAGGGTTGATACTTTCGATTTTAAGATATCAAAAGATACCCTGGATGCGCCGGTGGTTTATCATGCAGATGATTCCATGGTGTTGGATATCCCGGGCAAAAAGATACTTTTATATGGTAAGGAATCAAAGGTAAAATATACAGATAATGAGTTGACAGCACCAGGAATTGAATTTGATCAAAGAACCAATTTGGTAACGGCTTTCTTACGAAAGGATAGTTTAGGTAAAGTAATATCGTTCCCTACATTTAACCAGGGCGAATTGAAAACTGTGAGTGATACGATAGCTTTTAATATGAAGACCGGTAAGGGGCTCACCAAGGGTACTTATACACAGCAGGATGAAATGTATATTTATGCCGTAAAAATAAAAAAAATCGACCCCACTGCTTTCTATGCTTACCAGGCAAGATTTACTACCTGTAACCTGGATACGCCACATTTTGCATTCGTTAGCAAAAAGATCAAATTCATCAACCAGAAGTTCGCAGTAACAGGCCCGGTACATCCTGAGTTTGAAGGTGTGCCTGTACCTATTATACTTCCTTTCGGTATCTATCCATTATCTACCGGCAGGCACTCCGGTTTTATTGCACCTACTTTTAATGCCAATGAACAATTTGGTTTGTCGTTGGATGGCATTGGTTATTATAAAGTAATCAACGATAACTGGGATGTAACTACCAGGGCCACTATTTATTCTTATGGCGGTTATACCTTTAATATTAGTCCCCGTTATTTTAAGCGTTACCGGCGTTCAGGTAACCTGTCGCTCGATTACCAGCGGTTCAAAACAAATTTTAAAGGAGATCCGGATTACAGTACCAGTAAAACTTTTAATATCCGGTGGAGTCATAGCCTCGATACCAAATCCAGGCCGGGCGTAACATTTAATGCCAACGTAAATGCGGGCAGTAGTAAATTCAATTCCCAGGTACCAAACAATCCAACCCGTAATTTCAGCAACCAGCTAAGTTCCAGCATTGCATATGCAAAAGTATGGAAGGATAAACCCTTCAATGTTTCGGTTAATGCCAATCACTCCCAAAATACCAACCTTGGTATCATCAATGTAACATTGCCTGATGTAAGTTTTAATTTAAACACCCTGTACCCTTTAAGGCGGAAAGAGGTGATCGGGAATTATAAGTGGTATGAAAATCTTGGAATCGCACTGAATTCAAATGTAAAAAGCCTTACTTATTTTTCGGATGTTGATACTGTAACCCAATTAAATATTGGCAAACAAATATTTAATAACCTGCAATGGGGTGGCAACCACAACGTACCCATTACCCTATCATTACCCCAATTAGGGCCACTGCAAATTGCGCCAAGTATATCATACACCGAACGGTGGTATCAACAAAAGTTTATAAGAAATTGGAATAGTACCAATAGAAAGATAGATACCACTATTAATAAAAGCTTTTATACGGCAAGGGATATGTCTTTTGGTATCAGCATGTCATCCCGTATTTTCGGATCTTATACTTTTGGTAAGAATTCAAAAGTGAAGGCGATTCGTCATGAGATACGGCCCTCCATCAGTGCGAATTATAAACCCGATATGAATGGAAAATATTTTTATAATACCCAGGTGGATACATTGGGAAATTTCGGAAAATTCAATGTTTTTGACAATAGTCTGTATGGAGCTTTTGGAGAAGGCCAATTTGGAGGGCTAAGTTTTAATATTGACAATAACATCCAGATGAAAGTGCGGGATAAAAAGGATACCTCCGCCGATGCTGTAAAGAAAGTAACTTTAATTGATGGACTAAACCTGAGTGGTAGTTATAATTTTTTGGCAGATTCATTTCAGCTCAGCACTTTTAGTATTGGTGCCAGGAGTAACCTTTTTGATAAGATCAGTATTACAGCAAATGCCACCCTTGATCCATACCAGGTGGATGCAAGGGGTGAAAGAATCAATCAGTTAATATGGCGTAAAAAGATCTTGTCACTGGGCAGGTTCCTGGGGGGAAACGTTTCCATGTCAACCCAATTCCAGGGAGGCGATAAATCTAAAAAGAAAAAGCAGAATAACGTTACCGGGCAGCCGTATAACCCTAATACGGGAATGCCTTTGGATGAATACCAGACTGAAGCGGCATACATCAGTAATAACCCGGCGGAGTTCGCTGATTTCAGCATACCCTGGTCAGTAAGTTTTTCTTATTCACTCCGTTTTCAAAGGGATAGAAAGGCAGATTACAGTGGATACAAAACCAGCATATTCCAGGATATCAACTGGAACGGCACGCTCAATTTAACGGAGAAATGGCAACTGGGATTAAATGGGTTTTACAATATTTCTCAAAAAGAACTGGGAACAATTTCCGTTTCAATTGCCCGTGAAATGCATTGCTGGCAGATGGCCATCAACGTTTCTCCGGTTGGCCGGTACCGTTTCTTTAATATCAGCATTAGTCCTAAGTCAGGTTTGCTTAGAGATATTAAAGTTAACCGAACAAGGTACTTTTATGATTTGTAGTCCGCCGGTCCACCCACGGTTAACGCAATTAGAACAGATCCTTTACGCTAATCCATAAAATGAATGGTTTGCGGCAATTCATTTTATGGCTATATGGTAAGGGTAGTCATCAATCGCAGGGGATTCTTCACGAACCCTGCACTGGCCTTTAACACCGCCTACTGATTAGGATAGCGCCTTGAAAAGAGCGGGTTCTTTTTTGCGAACCTAAGTTTCGGTCAGAACGAATGTAGGATTCCCAGATAGAAATTTCTGTTAACCCGATATATCATTCAGCTTATGTTAGTTTCTTGCTGCATCATTTTTCCTGTTGTGAAGATTTAAATG
>JANPIJ010000069.1:0-9686 GCA_031424955.1 Ferruginibacter sp.
GCCCCCGGACTTCAACCGCGCCCTTGCCGGCAATCTGCGCCGCCGCAGCAGCGCCGAGTGGGCCAAATACGGAGTGCGCGCGGCAAATGGCGGGCGGTTGGCCGACCATGGCTCCGGCGGTATCATCCTGCCCGATTTACATTATGGAAGAGATGCCCTGATTGGGATCGCCCTGTTTTTAACACACCTGGCAAAAACAAAAAAAACGGCCAAACAATTACGCAATTCATTTCCGGATTATTTTATTAGCAAGAATAAGATCAAGCTCGAAAAAAACGTAGATGTTCAATCTGTGTTTGAAAAAATAAAGGATAAATATAAAAACCAGCCCATCAATATTGAAGATGGTTTGAAAATAGAGTTTGATACCGACTGGGTGCATTTACGCACCAGCAATACCGAGCCAATCATCCGTATTTATGCGGAAAGTAATTTTGAAACAACCGCCGATAATATTGCCCGCCGGTTGATGAAGGATATTAGCGAGGTAATGTAAAGAACGATCCACCCGCCCCTAAACCCTCCCGATAAAAATCGGGACCTTATTACGGGGGATTTTCGGGGAGTAAACTATTTAGCAATGTCCTTTGAAATTTAAGGGTTAGGGATTTGGATTACAGATAAATTTTAAATTATAAAATTATAAGAACCAACGGGGGGTGAAATTATTAGTAGTGCATCATCACAAACTACTATTCACCATTCACCATTGACCATTCACCGATGAACAGGATATACTTCGACAACGCAGCAACTACTTCTCTTGATCCACAGGTACTGGAAACCATGATGCCTTTTTTTACTGAAAAGTTTGGTAATCCATCTTCAATATATTCTTATGGCAGGGAAACAAGGATGGCCATTGAGCAGGCAAGGAAAAGCGTGGCGAAAATTTTAAATGCACACCCTGCGGAAATATTTTTTACGAGTGGCGGAACTGAAAGCAGTAATACCGCTATCACTTCAGCAGTAAGGGATTTGGGATGTAAGCATATCATTACGTCACCTTTGGAACATCATGCTGTGTCACATACCGTAGATTGTATGAGTAATATGTGCCTTGCAAAAATCAGTTATGTAAAGCTGTTGCCAGACGGGCATGTTGACCTGGAAGATTTAGAGAAATTGCTGGAGGCTTCAACAGAGAAAACTTTGGTAACCCTGATGCATGCCAACAACGAGATTGGTAATATGCTCGATTTACACGCGGTTGGGAATTTATGCAAATTGTACAATGCCATATTTCACAGCGATACGGTACAAACGGTTGGTCATTTCCCGCTTGATTTAAGAAATACCCCTGTTCATTTTATTACGGGTGCTGCACACAAATTTCATGGCCCCAAGGGCGTGGGTATTTTGTACATCAATGAAAATATTAGCATCAAACCATTTATACATGGCGGTGGACAGGAGCGCAACATGCGGGCCGGTACAGAAAATATTTATGGTATTGTAGGCCTGGCAAAGGCACTGGAAATTGCTACCGCATCCTTTGAAGAAGAAAGTACGTTCATTGGCAGCCTGAAATTATATATGCATGATGAGTTAAAAAAGCAGATACCTGGTGTAGCTTTTAACGGGGATGTATTTGGCAAAAGCCTGTACACCGTTTTGAGCGCCAGTTTTCCAAAATCAGAGAAATCGGAGATGTTGTTGTTCAACCTTGACATTAATAATATTTGCGCCAGCGGAGGCAGTGCCTGTACTTCCGGTGTGGAACAGGGTAGCCATGTGATACGTGCTATCAATAATAATCCCAACCAGGTTACGGTACGTTTTAGTTTTAGCAGGCATAATACCAAAGTAGAAATTGATGCTGTAGTGAAACTGTTGAAAGAAATTATTTAAGCCAGTCTCTTTTGCCCATTTTTTAAATCAAATGTTTCAGCGAGTAATTCAAATGAACGTTTACGATCCTCCACCGACCCCGTCATGGTGGCTACAATAATCTCATCAATATCAAAATCATCCGCCAGTTGAAGCAGTTGTTTTTTTACCTCTGGAGGCGTGCCGGATACTATCCTGCCGCTATTGTTTTTAATTCTTACCAGTTCACCTGTTGAAAATTCATAGTCTTTGATACTGTCGTAATTGCCCGGTTTTTCAAAGTTCCCTTTTTCAAATTGCAGCAGGCGGTAGTCCATCAGTTTGCGCATTTCAGTTGCTTTCTCTTCGGTATCTGCGCACAATACAGAAATGGACAGCATCACTTTTGGTAAAGGGAATTCAGTGGAGGGCTTAAATTCCCGGCGGTAGATGGCTGCCACATCCGGGCCGGCATTGCCATTTATAAATCTTGCAATCACTAATCCCATTCCATATCCGGCAGCAATTTTACTGCTGCCGCCACTGCTGCTCAATATCCATTGTTGCGGAATGGATGTTGCCTGTGGCACTGCTAACAGGCTGCCATATTTCGTTTCGGCAGTGTCGTTAAAAAAATGCTGCAGATGTGTCAATTGAGCCAGGTAATTTTCTTCACTGAATGTATTGGAAGGGTTCAACATCGCAGCGGAAATCCGATCGCCACCCGGGGCACGTCCCATGCCCAAATCGATCCTGCCGGGAAAGAGGGTTTCCAGCATCCTGAAATTTTCCGCCACTTTTAAAGCACTGTGATTAGGAAGCATAATGCCGCCCGAACCAATGCGAATATGCGTGGTTTCATCTGCCAGTTTTACCATCAGCAACTCCGGCGCAGAGCCTGCAATGGAAGGTGCATTGTGATGTTCTGAAACCCAGATACGGGAATAGCCCAGTGATTCCGCCAGTTTTGCGGTGGTAATTGTTTCCTTTATGGCATCTGCTGCACAACTTCCCTGCCTTACGATCGACTGATCAAGGATGCCGAGTTTTATTTTTCTTTCCATAGTATGAGCGTGAATGGTCAATGGTCAATGGTCAAAGTGCTAACCTAACCTGGACTATACATGTACGGCCTAGGACTATACTATAATCAAGCCATACTAAGGGATAAGAGGGGAGCCTGTTATTTTGTCTGTTTTTTATCCGTTGAACATTTGGCCTGGTTTCAATTCAATCCATAATTTCCTCAATTCATTCCTTTACTGCTGTTTTCTCCGGTATTTTATTTTGTACTTGCATAAAAATTCTGGTATGAGAAAAGTACATTTAGTTTTATTCTTGCTGGCAACCTTTACCGCTTGCAAAAAAGAAAAATCGGAACTGCCACCGGTTTATCAGCCGCAACCATCGATGGAATATATTGAGCTGGCAGGCCGGGAAGCCAGGTTTAATTCATCCCAGCATATTGACCTTGACAATGATGGTAAAAGGGACTTTTCTTTTGTGACCTATCATATTGGCGACCCGGTATTAAAACGGGATATCATACAATTTGCCGCTACTTCACCGGCTGATCGGTTGCTGTTAATCAGCAATACGGATAAAACCCCGGTATTCAGTAAAGGGGAATTAATATCTGCTGATGGCCGGCCTGGATATCAGTGGTATGAAGTTGGACTAACAACCTTGTCACAAAAAATTAGCGAAGTGCAGAAGCCGCCATACTGGGTGGGTGAATGGAATAATGTTACGCATCAATACCTTGCTTTCCAGGTAAAGAAAAACGGCCGGTTGTATTATGGCTGGTTCGAGTTGTCAATGGATACTACCCATGAAAAGATCATCCTATACAGGGCTGCTGTGTGTAAGGAGGCACAAACAAACGTGAAGGCGGGATTTTGAAAGCCTGCCCGAAATTCAGACCGGGTTAAATAGATGGCAATAAACAGCAGACAGCAGCGAAGGATCAACATTGGATGTTTTACAATACGATGATTTCACAAATATCACTTTGATGTTCAGGTTTTTTGTTTTCAGCGATCGCATGATCCCGTATTATTTTTAGTAGTTGCTTGTTGGTAAAGAAACAATCGGCATTTGTCAGGTCACCGGTGCAGGAGCCACTGCTTTTATTTTGTAAAACTACGCAGGTATCATACCGTAGATATTTTTCCGGGTCATTTACATACACTTTGTGTTTTTCTTCGAGGTACATTTCAAACCACCTGGTAATTGCGTAGTTATAATAGCGAATGGAATATTTGGGAAATGATGGATCCATTCCGTCTGTATATTTTTCAAAATTTAACCGGTCCAGTTCAATGATGGGGCTGAAATACACCCTGTTTTTCTGGGAGTCATCATTACCACACCGGAGATGCAAAACGGCATAGCCATATTTCATTTGGGACCAGGCAGGGTAGCAAAATATAAATGAGAGGAGCACAATCAATAGCAGGATCTTTTTCATAATACTTCTATTTTTTTGCATGCTTTAAAAATGCAGATAGCCCAGGCGTAAAGGACAATTTTCGTCCCTTCCTTTTGCCATATTCAATATGATACAATGTAAATATTTTGAGCAGGAGAATTAAGTAGAAAGTTTTAAATGTACTACCCAAATGATAAGTGGTAATGGGTATATTATAATTTATAATCTGAAGAAGACCCTGCGGATGTCAACCATCGAAGAGCCCTCTTTACGTTTATGCCCGGTAAAAAAGCCTGCAACCCTGTATTAAGAAGGAATAACAAGTTGGAATGACTGTTGCTATTTGTACCCCAGCTTTTCTGTTAATGCTGTTGGTAAGGCGGGAAGTTTTCTCCTGTCAATTAAAAAGCTGTTGAGCTGGGCTATTTCTTTAAAAATAGCATGTTTATCCATTGCTGCTTTTAAATAACCGGCGCCGCTGCTTCCGCCTGTACCAATACGGGTGCCAATCATTCGCTGCACCATATTGATGTGGCGGTATCGCCAGTTGCCTAACTGGTTATCGATTTCGAGTAAAGTGTCTAATAACTGGAAGGGGAGCTCCAGCATCGGGTAGCCACGGTACAACATAATAAATAAAGCGGAACGGCAGGCTTTCGCACTCAATGAGCGCCCGCTTTTTTTGGACACATCATCATCATTGAATAGTTGCTTAAAAAGAAGTTCATTGCTTTTTTCCGCTTCGGCTAAACTGTTTACATAAATATATTCATAGTCATTCCAAAAAACGGGTGATTGATGGTTGCCGGATACAGGTTGATAATTTTCCCAGTTGGTGGGGTCGTTGATAAAGGGCATTCGTTCCAGCCAGGTGTTTAGCAGGTCTATAACCGGTGCAGTATTTTCCGCTTCTTTTATGATGGCTACTTCCGCTTCCTTTAACTGCGAAGTGTAATATTCCTGCCCATACCTGTTTTCAAATTTTAATCCCAGTTTCGCTTCCAGTTTTTTAAATTGCCAGCTTTGAAAACCCGATGCGGGCCGCAGCATATCGCGGAAGTCAAGGAAGTCCATTGGTGTCATCGTTTCCATCACGTCAATTTGTTGCACCAATACTTTTAGGATGGTAGCAACCCTGGTAAGCCGGTGTACAATGGTTTGTAATTCGGCAGAATTATCATTCAGGGCAGGTTTGCCCATTATTTCCAATACGGAATCTACTTCAAACTGGATTTGTTTAAACCATAATTCATACGATTGGTGAATGATGATGAACAGCATTTCATCATGTGCCGGCTGGTTACCGGTCTTCAAACTCTCCGGAAGCTGGGCGTTTAATATTTTATCTAACTGAAGGTATTCGCTGTAATGTACCGGTTGATTTTCCATGTAATAAATTGAAGAATCAAACTTACGGAATAAGTGAGGGAGTTTGATTTTACATAAACTGTTTTTAAAACACTGGCACTTTGGATTAACAACGATGTTGGAGGCATGTGTATCCACTGTCCTTTGAATTCCTACCTGATCAGCACTGTACTCCCCTTTAATTCAAACCGTTTGCCAGTATCAATATTGGTGTATTGTAAGATCCAAACATAAGTGCCGGGATCCTGGGGATTACCTTTAAAACTGCCATCCCATTTATTTGTCCAGTCTTTTGTTTGAAAGATTAATTGCCCGGCACGATTATAAACCCTGAATAAAAGGTCTTTTGCTTTGTAGGCATTGGTTGGATAAAGAAAATCATTGAGCCCGTCATTATTCGGTGAAAAACCTTTGGGTATAGCAATATAACAATTGCCTACCACGCGGATGGTGTTAACGGCAGTGTCGGCACAACCCGCACTGTTTTTTACAATCAGCTGCACGGGGATATCCCTGATCATATTGGAAGAAGCATACAACTGTGCCGCTGGTACCTGGAGCGTACTAATGTTGCCATTACCAAAGTTCCATAACCATGAAACAACCGGGCCGGTACTCTTGTCAGTAAATGTAGCGGGGTCGCCGGGGCATACCACCGCTGTTGATTCAAAATCAGCAGTAACATTATTATTTAATAATACGGTGGCAGTAGCGGTATCGCTGCAAGTGCCATTGCTAACAACCAGGGTGGCCTGCTTTTGGCCAAAGGTAAAATAGGTGATGGTGGTGTCTTTTGCCTGGCTGGTAATAGAATTATCAAAATTCCATTTCCAGCTGTTTACCCCGTTTCGGCCGTCATGGGTATAAGAAACAGTATCTGCAATACAACCAAACCGGATGGTAGAATTGAACAGCGCAGATACGGTATCTTTTGTGCTAAATGATAAAGCGGTACCTGTGATCGTTTGTACCCCACATTCATTAATCAATGTATTTCCATCGGAACCAACCTGTAGTTTTAGCTGGAAATTACCCGCTGTTTGTATGGGAGCAGATAACTGCACCCGGATTGTATAAGTTAGGCCGCTGGTGCTGCAGGCTCCAATGGCGCCGGATACTGTTACAGGCGAAGAACCGGTTACCGTAAAATCGCTGCCATCTGCGGCTATTGAGCTGCAAACAATCGGGTCTTTAAAAACCAATTCCAACGATTGGGGAGCGCAACCGGTTTTTGCGAGGCTATCCATTGGAGTAGGCATCAATGGAAATACAGTGAATGGTAGCAATTGTCCTGAAGGAATACTGCGGCCGCAGTTATCTAATAAATTATTTCCATCCGATCCGGTTTCAATGCGTACGAAGTAATTGCCCGGTGGTAGGGGAGCAGATAATGTGATCACCACCGAATCCATATCAAAACCGGTACCGCATCCAATACCGGTAGCGCCGGTGATAGTAATAGCAGCAGGTCCCGGTGAAATGCTGAAATCGCTACCGTTGACTGCCAGGCTGCTGCACTTCATTTTCTTATTCAGTTTCACGGATATTTTTGTTCCATCGCAGGTAGCCCTGGCCTTTGACAACCCGGGAATAACAGGGTCTATGATGCTTGCAGTGCCACCACCAAACGCCAACGTATAGCCGCTTTGCGAATTACTGAAATGACTCACCAATAAAATATATTCATGTCCAACAATAAGGGTAGGCATACTGCTAAACCGGGGAACCCCCGGCCCGTCGCAGCGGGATAATGAAGTGCCGGCACTGCTGGCACCGGTTAAGCCGCCATCCCCCGACCAGTTACAGGCCACAAACATGCTGGCATCGGTATACACATCATCCGGGTTGCGGTTGGTGATATCAAAAATCTGCCAGTCGTAATCGTCTGAAATAGTGTTGGGCGTAATTACAAACCCCAGGGTTCCTGCAGTAAAGCAGGTGAATTTGTACCAGTATGGATTTTTATCAGTCAATGTAGCAGTACACGGTCCCGGGACCCGCCGGTCACCACAAATAGCCACCGAGGTAATGCTAAAAGTGTCGGTACCGCAAACCGGGAATGCCGTGCCTGGGTTTTGGCCAAGTTCGGTGCAGGCTGTTTGGCTAAAGCCAATCCCGGAAAGAAAACACAGGGATATGCAAACCAATAATCTCATTTTGTGCATAGATAACGGTAAAGGTAAATTATTGAGACTTTAATCGGTCATAGCGTTGCATGTGTTAATAGTTTTTAACAAAAAGCCTCCCCAACCTCCCGAAAGGTCGGGACATGCTCTCTGAATGAGGGGCTTTTTGAGTTCAATGGATAAGATAGCTTTTCTGTTGGGCAATAGTTATAGTCCGGTCTGACGGTCCCCGTCTGACCGGCTAAATTTTAAAGCCCTGCAATATAACATGGGTAAAGTTCCCAAATGGTATGTCTTTGAACCGGGCGTGGCAACCCTGATGCTATGAAAAGCAAATGCTTGTCAAAAATATTAAAAGCCAACAAAATGAAAAGCAGTAACAAAAAACGAATACTGGTATATCCTAAGTTCCCCCTTCGGGTGACAGGGGGCCTACTTCACCTTCGCTTTCACCTCCTGTAATTTCAACAATGCCTCCACCGGTGTCAGCCGGTTGATATCAACCGCATCCAGCAATGTGCGGATTTCTTCAAAAGTGGCGGAATGGGCGTCAAAAATACTCAGTTGTATTTTGGGAGCAGATAGCTTTTTTATGTTTTCATCCAGGCTGACTGACTGGCTATTTTTATTGGTGTTGCGGCTTTCTTCCAGTTGCAATAAAATTTCATTTGCCCTTTCAATCAGGCCAGGGGGCATGCCTGCCATACGAGCCACGTGAATACCAAAACTGTGTACACTGCCGCCGGGCGCCAGTTTGCGGAGAAAGATAATTTTATTGCCTACTTCCTTATTGGTAACATGGTAATTTTTTACCCTCGGTAATTTGTTTTCCAGCTCATTCAGTTCATGATAATGCGTTGCAAATAAAGTTTTAGGGGTATTGGCCGATTGATGCAAATATTCAACGATGCTCCAGGCGATTGAAATACCATCGTAGGTAGAAGTCCCTCTACCGATTTCGTCCAGCAATATCAAACTTCGGGAGGTAATGTTATTGATGATACTGGCCGTTTCGTTCATCTCCACCATGAAGGTACTTTCGCCGCCGCTTAAATTATCGCTTGCTCCCACACGGGTAAATATCTTATCCGTCAACGGGATTTTGGCATCGCTTGAAGGAACAAAACTGCCCATGTGTGCCATTAAAGTAATGAGGGCAGTCTGGCGCAGGATCGCACTCTTACCACTCATATTGGGCCCCGTTAAAATAATGATCTGCTGAGTGGATGGATCCAGGTAAATATCATTCGCAATATAACTTTCACCGATTGGAAGGTTTCGTTCTATCACCGGGTGGCGACTGTCTTTTATATCCAATACATTGCTATCCGCCACTACTGGTTTCTTGTAATTGAACTGTAGTGCATTCGCAGCAAAACAGGTTAGGCAATCCATTACCGCCATCACGTGCCCGTTTACCTGCATGGGGGCAATATAATCCTGCAACTCGTTCAACAATTTTTCGAAGAGTTGCATTTCTATCATCAATATCTTATCCTCGGCGCCTACGATTTTTTCCTCATACTCTTTTAATTCGGGTGTGATGTATCGCTCTGCATTGGCCAGGGTTTGTTTGCGGATCCATGTTTCGGGTACCTTGCTTTTGTGCAGGTTAGTAACCTCCAGGTAATAGCCAAACACATTGTTGAAGCTTATTTTTAAAGAAGAAATGCCGGTGACCAACGCTTCTTTTTGCTGTAGTTCTACCAGGTAATCTTTTCCGCCGCTGGATATCTTTCTTAATGCATCCAACTCTTCATTGATGCCGCTGGCAATCATGCCGCCCTTGGAAGCCAGTGCCGGCGGGGCCTCGTTGATCTCCCGGAGTATTTTTTCTAAAATTAATTTACAGGGATTGAGCGAATCACCTAATCTTTGTAAGTATTCATTATTGATACCGGCACAAATATTTTTAATGGCATCTGTCTGCAATAAGCCACGGGCAATTTGTA
>JANPIJ010000070.1:0-25687 GCA_031424955.1 Ferruginibacter sp.
TGTGGAAACAGTATGGGTTGCAGTTAAGCCCATCATTAAAACGGTTTTACTACACGGCACATAAACAACAACGCCACTCATCTGAGTGGCGTTTGTATTTGTATAAAGTCATTCCTCCCGGGAATTCGTTTTTGATAAGTGCGTTTTTTTTTGAACCCGGAGTTCCGCAGTGTTGAGGCATTGGTGGCTGGCTCTCCCGATCTTTTATTGGGATCGCATCCTTGCACAAAATAACTTTGACCGGCTTTTCCCAATGGTATTATTCAAAGGCTTCGGCTGTTCAATTCAAATATCAAAATCAAACCTTATTTGACTAACCTTCCTTCAACTCAGCTTCTTTTTGATTTTTTTCAATCTGGTTGACTCTTTGTACCAGTGAATCCAGGTTGCGGAAATGGATATAGGCCTTTCTGTATTTGTTCACTTCAAATGCAGGTGAACCCATTAATACTTCTCCTTTTTTGGTAACACTTTTTGAAATGCCTGATTGGGCAGTAATGATGGTATTATCAGCAATGGTTAGGTGCCCAACAATACCCACCTGCCCGCTGAACATACAATTTTTCCCGATCCTGGTTGAACCTGCCACTACACCATGTGCGGCGAAATAGGTATTTTCTCCTATTTCCACGTTATGGGCAATATGAATGAGGTTATCAAACTTAACTCCTTTACGCAAAATGGTCGATCCCAATGTAGCCCTGTCAATGGCACAGTTGGCGCCAATTTCCACATCATCTTCAATGATCACATTGCCAATCTGCGGTACCTTTTTATGATTGTTTTCGGGTGTAAACCTAAAGCCGTCGCTGCCGATTACTGTGCCCGAATGAATGATACAATTTTTACCGATGCTGGTTTCTGAATAAATTTTCACCCCGGCAAAAAGCGTGGTATTATCGCCGATCACGGCATTATCACCAATATATACCTGGGGATAAATTTTTACATTGTTGCCAATAACGGCATTCTCACCTACGAAGGAAAACTCACCGGCATAAATATCATTGCCCACGGTGGCGCTCTCTGCAATAAAACTCAATTTTGAAATGCCTTTTTTATTCAACTTTACCTCGTTGTACATTTCAAGTAATTGGGCGAAGGCATTTTCAGCACTCTCCACCCTTATCAAAGTGGCCGTAACCGGCGCCGTTAAAACAAAGCTGCTGTTAATGATTACAACCGAAGCCTGGGTGCCATATAAATAATGTGTATAAAGCGGGTTGGACAAAAATGACACGGAGCCTGGAACTCCTTCTTCAATTTTGGATAATTTAGAAACGCTAACGTTTGGATCTCCTTCAATCTGTCCATTCAGGAGGCCTGCTATTTGAGTGGCTGTAAATTGCATTGTATCAGTTATTGTTTAGGTGTTGAATAAAATATTGCAGGGTATAGAGGACATTCAATCTGGTCAAAAAAGAAAATCCTTTATCAGCCGTTTAATTCCTTGCAGAGTAGAGCTAAGCGCATTTTTGGCGTTCCTTAAAGTCCCTTTACGCCAATCATCTGGTTACTTTCCTGGTCCCATACTTTTAGTTTGAAACAGGCATTCATGGCTTTGGGAGTAAGTGAAGTGGTTTTACAGTTTTGCAATTCTGCAAAATGTTTCATTACTTCCGGCAAGCGGTAGAAAGGTATTTTTGAATTCAGGTGATGAATATGATGGTAGCCGATATTGCCGGTAAACCATTCCATTATGGGGTGCATTTTCATATAACTGGATGATTCCAATGCCGCTTTTTCGTACACCCAGTTTTTATTTTCGTAGAATTTAACTCCCGGAAAATTATGCTGGGCATAAAATAAATAGGATCCCATGGCAAATGCAATTAAAAAAGGCAGGAAGAACATAAAGAACCAAGCCTGCCATCCAACAAAAACAAATAACAGCACGGCTACTGTAATATGTAAAATCAAAGCGATTAATGAATCATAATGTTTACGTGGATTACTGATAAAGGAACGCAGGCACATGCCAACGATAAACATGGAGAAATATCCCAACACAATTGTCACCGGATGGCGAACAGCGAGGTAGGTAAATTTTTGAGCCGGTGTCATGTCCAGGTATTTTTGCCTGGTTACAATGGGATAAGACCCGATACTGGCGCTGAATAATTTCGAATTGTGATTGTGGTGATGGTCGTGGGATCTTTTCCAGATGCTGGCCGGGGAAAGCATGTACATTCCAAAAATAGTCATGATAATTTCGGCGGTGGGTGACCTGGTTAATATGGTGTGGTGCTGGTAATCATGATAAATAATGAACATCCTGATCAATAATAAACCTGCGATAATACTACATGTTAATTTTAAAACTACCAGGGGCATCGCCAGCGATCCGGTCAATGCCAATATCAATAGAGACAGTGTAGAAATGGCATGAAACCAACTTCTTGATCTAATTTCCTTTGCAAAAGGTTTTGTAGCCAGTATAAGGTTTTTACCCAGGAGCATTATCAGATTTTAGAATGTAAGTTAATCTTTTTAAATTTTAAACCCGTTTGTGCTTCCACCTTTTATGCGTCCACAGCCATGTTTCGGGCTGTGCAATGATGTCGGCCTCCAGTTTTCGGGTATGTATTTCAGTGATATCACCCTCATTGCCAGTGTACGGCGGGCTTTGTATAAGTTCGGCCACCAGGGTGTAATAACCTCTTGTTAATTTTTTCACCGAAACAAAAACGATGGGGTATTTAATCTTTTGAGCTATTTTTTCGGTGCCCATAAATACCGGCGTATCCTGGTTCAGAAAATTCATCCAGTGCGCTTTGGCCGGGTTAGGAGACTGGTCTGCAATAAAAGCCGTGGCATTCAATTCATCCCGGTTTTTAATCATATCCCGGAAGGTATCCTGCATCGGTATCAGCTTTGTTCCAAACCGTTCCCTCATTTTACAAATCAGGTTGTTAAAATATTTATTGGCCAATGGATGGTAGATAACATATAATTGGTGTTTGCAGCAAATGCTGAATGAGTTTCCCGCCCATTCCCAATTTCCATGATGCCCCATCACAATGATCATACTTTTATTTTCCATTGCCAACCGGGTAAAAAGTTGCTCCGCACCGGCATCCAGTCTGCAATGCCTCAGCATCATTTTTCGGCTAATCGTAAGCGTTTTAAAGGTTTCTAAAAACAGATCGCAGAAATAGCGGTAAAATTTTTTCTGAATAACCAATGTTTCAGCGGGCGTTTTTTCGGGGAAAGCATTTTTCAAATTGGCCGAGACCACTTTTTTCCGATAGCCTAATACATAATATAACAACAGGTAAACTCCATCAGATAATAAATAAAGCAATGGAAAAGGAAGTAACGAAAGAAGGTAAATAAATGGTAACGATAAATAATAGATGATTGCTGACAAGTAAAAAATTATTAATGATTCAAACGAATATAAAATATTATGAGTATTTAATTTGAAAAGAAACCTTTTTTTTCGGCAGCCACCTATTCGACCAATAATTTTATTTCCCTGTGCAATCTTCTTTCACCAGGATTATTTTATTTTCGAAATTTAATGCCGAAGTATTTTTAAAGACCAGTTTGCCATCTTTTTCTACCATATCACCATACCCTTCTACCAAATTGTTTCCTTTTTTCAGGAAGGCAACTTCTCTCACCGAATTCATCCCTTCCGACATAAATGTATATTCAGCTAATAAGGTATCTCCCTTCATTTGTCCGGCAATAACCCCACTATTTTTATCTTTCTCAAAGAGATTGTAGACCAGGTTGCCTGTAATTTTATTATTATTTACTTCCAAATACAAGGTCACGGTGTCTCTTTTAAATAAGGAGCGGTAACAGGCATTTTGCGCCACCGGCTCTTCAGCTTTTTTATTTAAAACAGAGTCATTTTCCGGGGCAACTTTTTTTTCGCTGTTACAGGCAGAAGCCATTATGCAAACTCCAACAAGTAAGGAAGGGATTTTGTTTGTCATTATTTATTTTAGTTTATTAATAGGGGGTTAAAACGGATAGGTCAATACCAGGGAATTACTGTATGCCAGGATTGAACTAATGATTGTTGTCGGTTACAAATACAGTGCCGTTAAAGCCGGTCATTGCAAATAAGCGGATATCTTACCTGACTGTTGCATTTATTTTTTCTTTTTTACGAAATCCCTTAGAAAACTGCAGGTATTGTAAACTTCTTTGTAAAATGGAGTGGCGCTGTAATCTTTTATAAGTCTTGGGAAATACTGGTTCTTTTTAAACTTTGCCCAATATATTTTTTCGGCAGCCTCCAGTTGATTGTAGTTGTTATTGTAGTCGCTATAGCCAGGTTTAGGAATTTGCTTTTGGCTGCATTTACCCATCATAAACAGACAGCGGGCCTTAAAATTTGGATCAACAGAAGTGTTCATTGCTTTTTCAAAATAATCGTGGGCTGCAAAACAGCCGTAATATTCTCTTTGAAAAGCAGTCGCATCTTTTGGAATATTATATCCATCGCTTCCGCCGCGGCTATATTGCACCAGTTCCCAGGTATGACCGTAATAGGTAATATTGTATAGGGCGTTGGCTATTTTATAATAGTGTTTAGCTGCATTTGGTTTATCACTAACTGTTTGTTGCATTAACTGTAACATGGTTGTTGCAAATGCCAGTTTATTGGTACTGAATTTTTTTTCCAATGTCAACTGTTCTTCCCGGTCGTATAATAAATCAACAAACGGGTTTTTATGAGTGGTCAGTATTTTTTTGTCGGGCATTTTTTTAAACCATTCAATCGCTTTGGTATAATCGTATTCTCTTAAATAAGCAGTGCCGGCAAAATCAACTACTGTAGATAGGCTAATGGAATTCCGGTTGATTATAAATTTCTCAAATTTATTCTGTTGTTTGCCGGTGAGCAATGTGTACAGTTTTTCCACATCTTTACTGTTAAGCTTATCCCGCATGAAGTTCACTCCTTTATTATAATTTTCGTCGGTCCATGGATATTTAACTATATCAGCGGCACCTATGCATAGGGCTTCCTTATGAAATTCACCCACCTGATGGTAGCGCTTTGCCAATATTTCACACAAGAGGTCACGATATATTTTTTTCCAAGGCCCTGTTTCATAAAACCGGGAGCTGACCTGTTGTTCATTTTTGACTCTTTCCTGCAACCAAACCAATGATGGTAACAATTGCTCCTCAAAAGAAGCATCCATCTCCGTGTGTTCATTGATGGTAACCAGTATATTTGTCAGGGTCAATTGATCTTTTACTTTTTGCGTGAGCTGCATGGATTTTGCTGCGACCAGGCATTTTTTTGCAGCCGAATAGTCTTTTACCATATAAGCGGTATAAGCGGCGCCAGTTTCAAACAATCCGGGGTTGCTTACTTTTTTATTGCTGCCGGCTTCATGTAAAAATGCTGCCAACGCCCTGGTTTCTCTGCCTGCTTCGTTCAATAAACTATCCGCATTATCTCTTTCCCAATAGTAATAAAACGAACTGCCCCCTTTTTCTTTTTGCAGGAGTGGGGTGAAATACTTCTCTTCCAGTTTGTTTATTTCACGAACAGCCAGCAGCTCCAGTCCTTCACTTGCTGGGTTTAATTGATATACTTCCTTCATGGTGGCTAATTCGTTGCCTGTGCTACCCATTGCAAAAAGGGAAAGCATGGCGGCTTTTTCTTCATTCGTTTTGCATAGGGTGAGATAATCCTTTCTGTCGGTTTCGGCGGTAGTGCTCCATTTAAAACCAAGATAGTTGGATATCCGTTTGGCAATTGAATTGCTGAAAGCCCGGCTAAATATATAAGCGGCTTCTTTTGTTCTGCCTGTTCTATACAATGCACCTCCCTTTAATGCAAGACTAAGTGGTTGTAAAATACCGGCGGCGTCATTATTTGCGATATACTCATCATAAAACCGGATGGCATCCAAATAACGGTTACTATACAAAGCAAGTCTTGTTACCTGGTAGGCATATCTTAATTTAACGAAGGGAGTTTTGGAGGCATTAAATAATTGGAGTCCGTCTTTAATGAGCCTTGCCATCTTTACACTGTCTCTTACCACCGGTTCCCATGTGTCGCTATTGCCCAGTACATAAGGTTCTACCTGCTTTGCGTACAATATATATCCCAATACCTCCAGGTTCTTTTTTTGTGCAAAATAACCGGTCATGCTATTTCGCATCACCGAATCAGGAATGAATGCGGACTGGGTTTTTTCTACATTGAGATACAGATTATAGATGTCTTTCCTGGCAAATTTGGTTACAAATAACTTCGCATCCTTATTGGTTACAGGGGTACCGCAATAATCTGCCCATTCTTTGGAAAGTAAATCCGTTACATCGGCAGGTTCATTGTCATCGTATAGGAAATTGTAACCCGTATAATAAAAAGGGCGGTAGCCGTATGGCTCGGGTAAGTTTTGGTGAAAGAAAGAAGTATAATAATCATAAGGATCAAAACCATCGCCGCAGCCAATAATATTCTGCGGAAAAGAAACGAATAATCCGCTAATGGAAAATGCCAAAAATGCTTTCCAGTTCATTTGTGTTGAATTTATTTAAAGTTACAGAATCAAGATGGTACAGTGCTACGTTTACCTGGCTGTTTTTTAGGCGTTTATTTATTTCAATCGCAGTTGCGGTTACTTCGGCTATATTGCTATCCTCGGTGCGTAAGATGTCCCCTTTTTTTAATTCGTAGCCGGCGAGTAAAGTGTCTTTTAAAATTTCAATTCGTTCCTCATTGATGTGTGTAAATGAATTGGTAAATACATCACCTGGGATATTTTCTACCAGGCCTTTAAATGTTTTATTGCGAAACAGTACCTTCCAGTCAAACAATGGAAGCGCTATATCCAGGGGTAGCGGATAGGTAGAAAGATTGGAAACATATTTTAATAATTCCCCCGTTTCAATGATGGAATTTTTGGTATCCGGGTTTTTAAGGTTACCCATATTGTAGCACATCAGCATACCCCTGTCAACCGGTGGAACACCTGCTTTAGAAAGAAATTTAATTTGATGCAATCGGACTGTAGCGGAGATCCTGGTTTTACTTATTTCTTTTATTTTTTGAAGCAAGGAAAAGTACTTCATCCCGGTAGAGACCGTCCAGTCACAATCAATCTGTATTTCCTCCGGGTTAATTATTTCATTGACTTTACAAATGTCTTTTATCAACTCATAAATTTTACCGGCCAGTAATTTTACTTTTGAAGAATCAATTTGTTGGATAGCCGTATTGGTAATAAAAACAGTGGGAACAATATGATATGTTGATAGCAGTAATTTGTCTTTCACCTGCAACTTTGCAACCGGAATCGCATTGCCTGAAGATGGATCCAAATCCACATCAAAAAATTTCAGGTAGATGTTTTTCACCTGTAAGCTGTCCATCCGTTTTTTTTCAAATCCGGTTAAATTAAAAACCGATTTCCAATAATAAAAGGACCTTGTCACCTTTTTTTCAACGGGTATGTCATTACAGGATAAATAAGCAATCGTAAAAAAAATGAGCATTGGCAGGATTGCGTATCCCGTGTATTTGTTTCCGGGCCCGCTATTATTCCACATCATAATTTCAAAAGTATACGTTTTAAAATAATTGGGTGTTCGATCTTCATCCGGCCCTACTTTCTGGTTTCAGGAATCCAGTATCTTTGTTGCATGACATCCCAATTTTTTACTTATAACAAAGGAAAAGTAATTCAGGCGCTCCGGTATCATTTTATTAGCAGGAAAGAAATAAAATTAATGATGATACTGGTAAATGTATTTGCTATTTTATCTGCTTCATTATTCTTTATTAAAAAAATATCTCCGCTGGCCTTTTTAGTCAGTTCTGTATTATGGTTTAGTTTGATGCTAACCTTTTGGTATTTGTTGCCTGTTACGATTTACAAAAAATCACCCACGTTTAAAGACAGGTTTAAAGCTACATTTGGGAAAGAGGAATTCACCATTGAAAATGAGAGAGGTAGCCGAAGCTGGATGTGGAATGAATTTACTACAACGATGGAGAGCCCTCATTTTTTTCATTTGTATTTTAACAGCCGTTCATTTTTTATTGTACCAAAGGAAGCGTTTCCGGATGATGATTTAAATGCGGTACGAAAAATGTTGGCAATGAAAATTGGAAAGTAACCTACTTACGGGAATGGGATCCGGTCGTCATTATTTATTTGAAATCATTTGAATAATAAAAGGTGGCGCAACTTAAATTAGTTTTAGAAAAAATCAACGTAGCCTTTTCTCCATTATATGGTGAGGTATATTTATTTCAATGAACTGGTCACCTTTTACCTTATATCCGTATTTTTCATAAAAGCCGATCGCAGTATCACGGGCATGCATGGTTAATGCTTTAAAGCCTTTGTCGCGGGCAAGGTTTTCTGCAAATGTGATGATGGATTCTCCGATTCCTTTTCCCTGCATGTTCTTTTGTACAGCCATCTGGCGAAGCCTTACACAACCATCTTTCGTATCTGTAAGTATACAGCACCCCATCATTTCATCTTCATCAAATGCACCAATCAATATATCATTCTTTTCCTTTGCCAGTTCTTCCTGTGAGAAGGTTAACCCCAGTGGCTTACGCATAATTTCATAGCGAAGGTTTACCATTTGCTGGTATTCTTTACTTCCGTGATCTATTTGTTTTAACCCCATGCTGCAATATAGTAAAATCTTTCTTTTTATCATAAGCTATTGCAGAGTGGTCCAAAAAATTAAAAAAGCTATCAGACCAGGGATTAAACCTTCTCTCTAAAACGAATTGTTATTTCAAAGACGCTGTTTTTATTGCCGGTTGGTATTTCTAAAATACTGAAACAGTCATTGGGCATTTTCTTTTAATTTTCAAATTGGTTTGCACATAGGTCAACTACGATTCTGTGTGTGAAATTAAGTGCCATTTCATTTTAGTGGCAAGTTTTTAGCCCTAAGCCTGTTTTATAAAAATTATTTTTGTACCAAAATGGAAAACCCTTGAAGGTAAGTTCCGCAATAAAAGCAGGGGTGTTTGGTTATTCCGGATCCCGGATAGTAAGTCCATAAAAATGGATAGCATGGGCCATTGGCGGGTATAAAGTACAGGATTTTTTAATAGGGGAATTTGCAAAAAGGGAGGCCGGGAAACCTGGTTTATTTGACACCTTAAAGAGTCAATTTTGGAATTAGTTTTATTAAAACTTATATTTCTTTGTATTTATCTCAAAAAGTATATTTTTGCACCTGATTAACTAAATATTATAATTATGTCAGACATTGCAACAAGAGTAAAGAAAATAATTGTTGACAAATTAGGTGTAGATGAAGCCGAGGTTACCCCGGAAGCTTCTTTCACCAATGATTTAGGTGCCGATAGCTTGGACACCGTTGAACTAATCATGGAATTTGAAAAGGAATTCAACATTTCTATTCCTGATGAACAAGCCGAAACCATCACTACTGTTGGTCAGGCCGTTACTTACCTTGAAGAACACGCTAAGTAGTCATCATCATCTGTTTTAATCATCGCAGGCAAACTTATGGATTTAAAGAGAGTAGTTGTTACCGGATTGGGAGCCCTTACTCCATTAGGGAAAACTGTTGCTGAATACTGGCAAGGTTTATCTGATGGCGTAAATGGTTGTGATTTAATCAAACAATTTGATGCTACTAAATTTAAGACCAGGTTTGGCTGCGAGGTTAAAGATTTTGATCCCACCAATTACTTAGACCGTAAGGAAGCCCGTAAAATAGATCGGTTTACCCAGTTTGCATTAATTGCCAGCGATGAAGCTGTTAAGGATGCAGGCATCAATAAAGACAATGTTGATGTTGACAGGGTAGGCGTAATATTTGCAAGTGGCATCGGCGGTTTAATTACCTTCCAGGAAGAAGTAGTCAACTTTGCTTCCGGAGATGGTACTCCCCGTTTTAACCCCTTCTTCATTCCAAAAATGATATTGGATATTGCCGCAGGGCAAATCTCAATCCGTCATGGATTCAGGGGTCCAAACTATGCGGTGGTAAGTGCCTGTGCTTCTTCCACTAATGCCATCATTGATGCATTTGACAATATACGGTTAGGAAGGGCAGATGTAATTATTTCAGGAGGTAGTGAAGCAGTAATAAGTGCGGCAGGTGTAGGAGGTTTCAATGCCATGAAAGCATTGAGCGAAAGAAACGATGATTTTAAATCTGCGAGCCGCCCTTTCGATCAAGACCGGGATGGTTTTGTAGTAGGCGAGGGAGCAGGTGTACTTATATTGGAAAGCCTGGAACATGCACTCGCCAGGGGTGCAAAAATTTATTGCGAAATAGCCGGCGGCGGCGCTACGGCAGATGCGCATCATATTACTGCTCCACATCCAGAGGGATTGGGTGCACAAAATGTAATGCGTACTGCCTTGAAAGATGCCGGTATGAACCCGGGTGATATCGACTATATCAATGTACATGGCACATCAACTCCTTTAGGGGATATTGCTGAATCAAAAGCAATTTTAAATGTTTTTGGTACACATGCCTACGATCTGAACATCAGCTCTACCAAAAGCATGACCGGCCACAGCCTTGGTGCCGCAGGTGCTATTGAAGCACTGGCATGTATACTGGCGGTTACAAAGGATATTATTCCACCCACCATCAATCATTTTACAGATGATCCCGAATTGGATCCCCAATTAAATTTTACTTTCAATAAAGCACAGCATCGTACCGTAAATGCAGCACTCAGCAATACTTTTGGTTTTGGCGGGCATAATGCATCTGTGATTGTAAAAAAATACAAATCTTAATCAAGCTGTTTCCCCATTCATAACGGTGTCCATTACTCATTTTAAAGGAAAATTATTTTCCTGCACTTTATTTATTTTGTATCCTGCAAACTGAGGTCATCGTTTTTTACGGGAAGTGATGACCGACCTGATTGGGAAACGATCGGGAAATATCTTACACTGTATTTTAATTAGCACATTCGCATATTAGCAAATCAACGCATTATTTTGTCGTTTATAAATTTTTTCATTGCACCAAATAACAGTAATTTCGGTGAAACATTTTAATTCATTTTGCAGTTCCTAAAAGATTTTTTAAACGGAGATATTAAAAAGAAAGAGTTTAAAAAACAACTCAATAATGTGCTGGGCTTTACTCCCGGCGAACTTAATTTATATAGAACTGCATTAAGCCATCGGTCTGTTCGGGAAGGAGCTGATGAAAATAATGAACGACTTGAATTTTTAGGCGATGCGGTGCTTAGTTCAGTGGTAGCACATTATCTTTTTATGAAGTATCCTTATAAGGGAGAAGGGTTTTTAACCGAAATGAGGAGTAAGATGGTAAACCGGCAACAATTGAATGATATCGGCATTAAAATGGGCCTGAAAAAAATTACCATTTACAATAAACACGACAGTTCACTAAAAATATCCCAGATATTTGGTAATACCTTGGAGGCCTTAATTGGGGCCGTTTACCTTGATAAAGGATATAGTAAAACCCAAAAGTGGGTTGAAAAATACATCATCTCTACCCATATGTTTATGGATGATCTGGAGGGTATTGAAATAAACATTAAGAACAAATTATACGGCTGGGCCAATAAAAACGGCAAAGCGCTTGAGTTTGAAACCCTCAATGAAAAGTTTGAAAACGGCCGCCGCTTATTTACCATTGGTGCTACAGTAGATGGAGAACTGATAGCCGAAGGAAAAGGGTATAATAAAAAAGATGCCAGCCAGATCGCCGCCCAGTTAGCTGTTGATAAATTAGGGCTATAACAGTGGTTATTTCAACTATTTTGATCCTGTTCCTGGGTTAGTTTACTAAGCTCATAAAAGCCATCATTAAGGCAATAAGAATTTGATTTTATTATATTTTGACACATATTTCCGGGTTATTGTCATATAATCCCTGGATGGAACTGCCTCTTTTCCCATTAACTTAGAACATAACGTACAATGACCTTTGGTATATTAGGAAGCGGAAGCTGGGGAACAGCAATTGCAAAAATATTAACCGATAACGGGCAAACCATTTATTGGTGGAACCGGAGCCAGAAGTCAATTGACCAGATAATGACCAGGCGCCATAATCCTCATTATTTAAGTACCGCCTATTTTAATACCGCACAATTGATACTAAATACTGATCCTGTGGAAATAATCCGCCAGGCAGATTGTATCATAATTGCTATCCCTTCTGCATACACAACGGCAACGCTATTGGCATTGGATCAAAATATTTTTGCCGGTAAAAAAATCATCAGTGCCATAAAAGGTATCTTGCCGGAGCAAAATTTATTGTTAAATGATTTTTTAAAAAACGAATTTGATTTTCCTTTGGAAGATTATTTTGCGGTATTGGGGCCTTGTCATGCTGAAGAAATAGCAGCCGAAAAATTATCATACCTTACATTTTCCGGGGTAGATGAATTGGCAACCCATGAAATTGCAAAACATTTTAAGACAGATTATTTGAATACTGTCGAGAATGATGACATCTATGGAGTTCAGTTTGCGGCAGTTTTAAAGAATATTTATGCAGTGGGAGCAGGCATGGCACATGGTTTAGACTATGGAGATAATTTTTTGAGCGTGTTGATTGCCAACAGTGCCGATGAAATGGCGGGCTTTTTAAAAAGGGCGGGCATAAAAAATATAGAAGTAGGGCATACTGAAAATATACCATCCCTTCCAGATCATCGTTCCAATAATTATGCAGCCTCTGTTTATTTGGGCGATTTATTAGTAACCTGTTATTCATTGTATAGCCGCAACCGTACTTTTGGTAATATGGTGGGCAAAGGATATTCAGTAAAATCGGCACAGGTTGAAATGAGTATGGTAGCCGAGGGCTATAATGCGAGCAAGTGTATGTACCAAATCAATCAAACCATAAAGGCTGAAATGCCAATTGCAGAAACGGTGTACCGGATTTTATGGGAGCATCTTTCACCCGCAGAAGGGTTCAAAAAAATTGAAGAAACATTAATCTAAAAAATCATGTAATTTTAGTATATAAAAATAAGCATGCCGTTTTCCTTCACAAATTTCAGTAGCGGTGCCATTTTGGTAATGGTTGCTTTTTTGATAATGCTTGAACTTATCAAAAAGGTAAAAGCATATTTACATCACTCAGAAAAATAAATCTGCTGCTATCCCGTCAGCAAATAGTTTGCCTTCCCTCGTTAAAATCAGGTTAGAATTATTATTTTCTATCTTTTTTGTTTTGGAGTATTTTTCACTTGCCTTAAGTATCTCATCGCTATATTTTTTACCAAATGTAGAGTGTACTTTCTCCAGGTTCAGCCCTTCCATTGTTCTCAATGAAGTCATAATGTATTCATTTAACTGCTGCGTTACTGTTAGCAATTCTTCCTCAAACGGAATTATGTTTCTTTGTAATGATTGAATGTACAACGCATTGTTGGCGATATTCCATTTCCGGCTTTTCCCATCATATCCATGTGCGGAAGGACCAAAACCATAATAGTGTTTTCCCTGCCAGTAGCTGCTATTGTGCCTGCTGCGCATGCCCGGTTTGGCAAAATTGCTGATTTCATAATTGTCATAACCTGCAGCCTCCATCCAATCCATCAGGTGGGTGAATTGTTCAGCCTGTTTTTCGGTCTCTACCGGGGCTTTCTTACGGAGCGAAATCATTTTAGCCAGTGCAGTTTTAGGCTCTACCGTTAATGCATAACAGGAAATGTGGGGTATGTTTTTTTTTATAATAGTAGATACATTCTGTTGCCAGTCTTCATTGGTCAGGATGGGAGAACCATATATGAGGTCGATTGAATAATTGGTAAATCCTGCGTCTTTAATTTCATCCAGGCATCTCAGAGAATCTGCGGCAGTATGTGCCCTGTTCATCCATAAAAGTTCTGTTTCAGAAAACGATTGAATACCCACACTCAGCCGGTTGATTCCTGCTTTTTTCCATTGGTTTAATTTAACCGGTGTAATGTCATCAGGGTTCGCCTCTAAAGTAATTTCCGCATCCGCTTCGATATTAAATTTTACTTTCAAAGCATCCAATAGCTGCATTAATTCGTCCGTTTCTAAAATACTGGGAGTACCGCCGCCAAAATAGATAGTTTCACAAACTTCTTTGCCGGCCTGGAAAGCAGCAGCAGGTGTCAGGTGAATTTCCTTTAGCAGCGCTGCCAACAGTTCGTCTTTTAATTTAAGGGAAGTGGAAAAATGAAAATTACAGTAGTGGCAAGCCTGCTTACAAAATGGGATATGGATATAAATGCCCGACAAAGATTTTTGATTTACGATTTTAGACTTTAGATTTGAATGCAGTAATGATAACTATTAAACCCACTTTTTACGTATTATCGCTCGCTGCAATTATAATCGCAGTTTGTGCAACATCTGCTGTTTTCTGTCAGCAGGCACCTGTTAATAAATACCTCTTAATAATAAATTATATTGACAAAGATAGTTCCTTTAATTCGCTGTCATTAAAACTGCAAACTTCCTTTTCTACCCGGTCACAATGCATGGACTATGTTATCAAACTTCCGTCGGTGCTTAATATGAAGGGGTTCCCTGCTGCATCAATCGATTCTGCAACTTATGATACAGCATTTGCCAGTGTACAATTATTTCTTGGCAAACAGATACAACTGCTGCAATTGCGTACGGATCATATTGATGAAAAGGCATTGGCCATAAGTGGATTTACTGATAAGGGTTTTATCAGTAAACCCTTTAATATTGAACAGCTGCAGGTAATTAAAGAACGTATTTTAAGTTATTATGAAAGAAACGGCTACCCGTTTGCGGGAGTATTTTTAGATAGCATACAAGTATCTGCTGATGCGATGAATGCGACTTTGATGGTTAATAAAGGGCCACTTTATCATATTGACAGCATTAGGGTAAAAGGAAAATTGAAAATATCAAACGGTTTTTTACAGCGATACCTGGGCATTCCCAATGGAAGTATTTATAATAAAGATAAATTAGACCAGGTGAGTAAGCGATTGCAGGAATTACCTTATTTGCAGGAGCAGCAGCCTTCTGAATTATTGATGTTAGGCAGGGGATCAATATTGGACGTTTATCTGGCACCGAAAAAAAACAGCCAGGTGAATTTTTTGATAGGTTTTTTACCTGCCAATAGTCAAACCAACAAATTGCAACTAACCGGTGATGTGAATTTAAATTTGCGAAATGCACTGGGCACCGGTGAAACTATTTTGCTAAACTGGCAGCAACTTCAAATAAATTCTCCCCGTATAAATCTTGGCTTTCAGCAACCTTATATTTTCAAATCAGCGTTTGGCTTTGATTTCGCATTCGATCTCTTTAAAAAAGATTCAACTTTTTTGCAATTGAATGCACAGATTGGTATACAATATCTTTTATCTGCGAGGCAATCCGGTAAGATATTTCTTCAAAACCAAAATACCTTCCTGCTTGGTTCCGGCGTAGATACCAATCTTGTTAAAGCTACCAGGCAGCTTCCACCGAATATTGATGTAAGGGCTGTAAATGTGGGCCTGGATTATGAATTAAATACCACCAATTACCGGTTTAATCCCATAACAGGTAATGAATTAAGGTTGGTAGGTGCGGTAGGTATTAAAACAATTAGCCAAAACAACGAGATAATTGGACTCAAAGATCCTTCATTTAATTTCAGTTCGCTATATGATTCTATTAAAATGCGTAGTTACCAATTAAGGGTAAAGCTCACAGCAGCACATTATTTTCCCGTCGGCAAACGAAGTGCTGTAAAAACAGTTTTTAATGGAGGGGTATTCAGCAGCCAGCATATTTTTAGAAATGAATTATTCCAGTTAGGCGGATACAAATTATTGAGGGGTTTTGATGAGGAAAGTATTTATGCGACGCAATACAGTGTGATTACGCTGGAATATCGTAACCTGGTAGGACTAAATTCCTTTTTATTTACATTTATGGACGCAGGTTGGGTAAAAAGTAAATATCAATCAGTTAGTCTTAGTAATCAGTTCGTTAGCGCCGGACTTGGACTTGTATTTGAAACTAAGGCCGGATTATTAAATATGAGTTTTGCTGTTGGTAAAAGAAATGATGTAAAATTTGATTTACGGCAATCTTCCAAAATACATTTTGGATATATTAATTATTTCTAGGTAAAATCAATTTATTTTGCGCCATAATTAATATGCGTTGAAACAGGTACTCGTTTTTCTATCTCTGTTATTTGCTCCTGTTTTGCTTATTGCTCAGCAGACTGACAGTTTTTTTTCAAAAAAAGATTCCATCACCCTTAAGGATTCAACTTTAAAGAGAGATTCATCTATTGTAAGTCAATCAGATTCTGTTATTTTAAAACCGGATTCCCTCATTAGAAGAGACACATTTATTAACAGGTCTGCATCGTATACTTTGGCATTTCAAAAAATATTGAAGGAAAATATTTTTCTCCATTCAACAGGTAAACCTGTGGCCATGAGTATTCAAATCAAAAAGCAGGATTCTCAGGACAGCCTTTTTTTCATCCTTGTGTTGATAGCAGGACTACTGGGATTTTTCCGGTTTACATATACCCGATATTTTAACAATCTTTTCAGAGTATTTTTTAATGCATCACTCAGGCAAAGTCAATTGACTGACCAATTATTACAGGCCAAATTGCCTTCCCTTTTTTTTAATATATTATTTGTTTTAATTGGAGGTATTTATGTGTATTTATTGCTGAAATATTACAAATGGATTTCAGGACAGGATTTTTGGCCGACACTGTTTTATTGTATAATAAGTTTGGGAATTATCTACCTTGTTAAGTTTATTACGGTAAAATTCACCGGATGGGTCACAGGTTTCAAGGAAGTGACCAACACCTATGTATTTATCATTTTTTTAATAAATAAAATTTTAGGGGTTTTGCTGTTACCGTTTGCTGTAATAATCGCTTTTTCTATGCCTAACCTCGCAACGGCATCTGTGATCATTTCCTTATTATTGATAGGATTAATGTTTTTATTGCGCTTTTTCCGGTCTTACGGTTTGCTGCAGCACAAGTTAAAAGTTAGCCGTTTTCACTTCTTCCTATATGTTATAGGAATTGAAGTAGTGCCAGTTTTGTTGATTTACAAGGGTTTGGTACTTTTATTAAGTAAAAATATATAACTTTGTATGGCCATTCAATAATAATTTATCCGATATGGTTAACAACGGAGAAATAAACCCAGATTCAAAAGATACCGTGGTAAAAAAAGTACTCATTACCCAGCCGAAACCTGAAGGGGAAAGATCCCCGTATTTCGATTTGGCCAAAAAGCATAATATTGAACTGCATTTTTACCCCTTCATAGTGGTAGACAGTATTCCCGCAAAAGAATTCCGGAAACAAAAAATTGAGATTACTAATTACACCGCTGTTATATTCACCAGCCGCCATGCAATTGATAACTTTTTTCGGGCATGCGAGGAAATGAAAACCAATATATCCCAGGATACAAAGTATTTTTGCATTACTGAAGCAATTGCTCTTTACCTTCAGAAATTTATCTTATACCGTAAACGGAAAGTATTTTATGGAGCTGATGGCACAAATAAAAGTTTGTTCGATGTTATAAATAAACATAAAGACAACGAAAAGTTTTTGTATCCCTGCTCAGAATCTTTTGATAGCGAAATCACCAATTGGCTGAGAGATCATAATTGCGAGTATGCAACACCGGTTTTGTATAGGATAATCAGTAACGACATCAGGGAAGTGATTGCGCAAAATTTTGATGTGATATGTTTATTTACTCCCGGTGGAGTACGAAGCCTGCTTGAAAATTTCCCTCAATTCAAACAAAATGGAACCAAGATAGGTGTATTTGGAGCAAACACATTTAAAGCTGCAGAAGACGCTGGTCTTACGCTTCACATAAAAGCTCCGCAACCACAAGCCCCAAGCATGGTGAGTGCTTTAGAGCTTTACTTTAATTCTCTTAATAAAAAATAATAGCCCCTCTCAGTTAACCAAAAGCATCCCGTATAGATTAAAATTCTCCTTCAATAGTATTACCTAGTTACATCGTTTATTGTTTTTCTTTTTCTTTAGTGCTGCCATAAGTCTGTTATTGATTGTAATAATTTCAATGGTGGAAAAAGTAATGGTGCTGTGCTCTTTCATTGTAAGTACAAGTGAGTGCTGGAAGGAATACAATTGGGTAAAAAAGTAAACTAGCAGGTAATTTGTTTATGAGGCCTGTTGTTCTAAAAGTAAAGAATAGATGATGTCATCATTTGCTGATGTTTTTAACTGAATAATAAATAATCGATATTTGATTGAAAGGCTATGAATAATAAGTTCACCAATCGTTTAATTAATGAAAGCAGCCCTTACCTGTTGCAACACGCTCACAATCCGGTTGAGTGGTTTGCATGGGGAGACGAAGCACTTTCAAAAGCCAAAACGGAAAATAAAGTAATACTGGTGAGTATTGGATATTCCGCTTGTCATTGGTGTCATGTGATGGAAAAGGAAAGTTTTGAAAATGAATTGGTAGCAGAATTTATGAACGGGCATTTTATAAATATTAAGATTGATAGAGAGGAACGCCCTGATCTTGATCACATTTATATGGATGCAGTTCAGGCTATATCCGGCAGTGGCGGCTGGCCCCTCAATGTTTTCTTAACACCCAATGCAAAACCATTTTTTGGCGGCACTTATTTTCCGCCAGTAAAAGCATTTAACAGGTCATCATGGACAGATATCTTACATGGCATTTCAAAGGCATGGACAGAACGAAAGCATGAGATAGAATCGCAGGCGGAAAATTTAACAGATCATTTGCAAAATGCAAACAGTTTTGCGCCATCGAATAATATTGTAAAGATAAATAGCGGCGAGAAACCATTTACAATTGAACAATGCGATGAGATGTTTTCCGCAATCATGAAATCGGCAGATACACATTGGGGTGGTTTCGGAAATGCACCTAAATTTCCCCAAACATTTACCATTCAATACCTATTGCAATATCACTATTTTACGGGCAATAATGCGGCGCTTCAGCAGGCCCTACTATCCATTGATAAGTTGCTGATGGGAGGGATTTACGATCATATCGGAGGAGGGCTGGCAAGGTACAGTACTGACAACGAATGGCTGGTTCCACATTTTGAGAAAATGTTGTACGATAATGCCTTACTTATTAATATTTTATGCGATGCCTATCAGCTTACTTCAGATAAAAAATATGAAGCTGCGATACGAAAAACCATAGCGTTTATAACGAACGAATTAATGGATAGCGAGGGCGCATTTTATGCAGCATTGGATGCCGACAGCGAAGGGGAGGAAGGCAAATATTATGTATGGCAAAAAGAAACCATCGATAAGATATTAGGAACTGATTCGGAATTGTTTTGTGCGTATTTTGATATAACCCACGAGGGAAATTGGGAAGGGGGTAATATCCTCCGGTTATTAAATACAGCAGAAAACTTTATAACTGAAAGGAGACTGGAGTTGGATATTTTTTTGCAAATAATAGATCGGTGTTTGGATAAATTGTCATTACAAAGGGCTACCAGGGTTAAGCCAGCACTGGATGATAAGATAATCCTCGGCTGGAACGCATTAATGTTGAAGTCAGTGGCTAAAGCCGCCATCGTATTACAGGATAACACATACCGGAATCTGGCTGAAACAAATTATGAGTTTTTGATAAAGCGTTTCAAAAAAGATGACACTTACGAATTATTGCATACCTATAAAAATGGAACTGCAAAATACCCTGCCTTTTTGGACGATTATGCCTACCTGGTAGCTGCCTTAATTCAGCTTTATAAAGCAACTTTTAATGATCATTATTTAAAACAGGCATTTGGGTATTGCAATTATGTAATCGAAAAATTTGGGGATACAGACAATGTTTTTTTCTTTTTTACTCATTTTGGGCAAAAAGATATCATTGTGAGAAAAAAAGAAATATACGATGGGGCCATTCCATCAGGAAATGCGGTGATGGCTGAAAATTTATTTCACCTGGCAATCTATTTTGACAAACCAGGGTGGCGGCTGCGATCAGCTACCATGTTGGAGATACTTACACCCACCATTATAAAATACCCTGGTTCTTTTGGTATCTGGGCTGCTTTATTGCTCCAGCAGTTAATGGGGCTGAACGAAATAGCCGTGATAGGTATGGATTTTGCTTTAGTGTGTGAAAAAATACTTTCAAAATATTTTCCCAATACAATTTTAATGGGGACCCAAAATGAAAACATAGATTTCCCGTTATTGGCAAATAAGCCAAAAAGGGATGAAACTTTGATCTATTTATGTAAAAATTACGCTTGTTTAGCGCCCCAAAAAAGCATTGAATTGGTAATAAAAGAAATAGAGTTTTTAAATAAAATAACAAGATAAAGGCACAATATTCTGAACTCTTATTCGTTTTTACCCCTATGTTATTAAACACAATTGATAAATAATCAGCCAAAAATCAACTAGGTGAGCATAATTCAAAATAATCATTACATTTGCCTATACCCTCAAAGTTAAAACAATGAAGAACAGTTCATTAACATTTATAGCTATTATGGCTATTGCGTCCCTGTCTGGCTGTAAAATGTTGGGCAAGAATAAAAAAGGAAAAGACTTGCCAAACGACGGACAGTTGTATGGGGTTGCACCTGCTAAAAGCTGGAGTTTACCAAAACCTCCGGGTATGGTTTATATTCCACCTGGTACCTTTCATATGGGGCCAAGCGATGAGGATGTAAATTACGCTTATACTGCACGTAACAAACAGGTTTCCATAAGCGGTTTTTGGATGGACGCTACTGAAATAACTAATAACGAATTTCGTCAGTTTACAAACTGGGTTAGAGATTCGATTGCTTCAAAACAGATGGGGTTTATCAAACAGGGAGCTGATGGTAATGAATATGTAGATTGGAAAAAAGCAAAAACTATTAAGTGGGGAGATAAAGCAACATTGGAAAAAATTGATGCAATGATTGTTACTCCCGATAATCGTATTTTCAATAAGAAGGAACTGGATCCAACCAAATTGGTGTATCATTCCGAAACATTTGATTACCGGGAAGCCTCCAGGAGAGAAAACGCCGGTGTACAACGTTCTAAATTTATCATTAAAAAAGATATTCCAATCTACCCGGATTCATTATGCTGGGTTAGAGATTTTGCCTACGCCTATAATGAGCCAATGGCTAAAAAATATTACAGTCATCCGGCATTTGGTAACTATCCTGTTGTGGGAGTTTCATGGAAACAAGCTACTGCATTCTGCGAATGGAGAACATTATTTCTGAATGGATTTCTTGAATCAAAAAGCAGGGCGACAGAATCAGATTTCCGTCTTCCTACTGAAGCTCAATGGGAATACGCTGCACGTGGTGGCCGTTCACAGTCACCATATCCTTGGGGCGGTCCTTATTTAAGAAACAGGAAAGGATGCCTTTTAGCTAATTTCAAACCAGGACGCGGTAACTATCCCGAAGATGGTGGGTTTTATACAGTAAGAGCTGATGCTTATTGGCCTAACGACTTTGGCTTATACAATATGTCAGGAAATGTTGCTGAGTGGACCTCTTCTTTATATTATGAGGGAGGCTATACCTTTCAACACGATATGAACCCAGACATTCGTTGGAATGCAAAGGATACAGATCCTCCCCGTATGAAACGTAAAGTTATTCGCGGGGGAAGCTGGAAAGATGTTGGTTATTTCCTTCAAACCAGTACCCGTAATTACGAATACCAGGATACTACGAAATCATATATCGGCTTCAGATGTGTAATAGATTTACCTCCTGCAATGAAGAAAGGTAAATAAAAAAATTCCGAAAACTAAAACATACGTATGAGAAAATACTTATAATATAATTTATAAGGTTCTAGAATAATGCGTATAAATAATGAAAATCAACCCCCTCAATTAAAACTTTAAAATTCAAAAAATTATGGCTGCTGGTCAATCTCGCCCAATCGATCGTATTCTCAACATTTTTGTATCTGCTGCAGCGGTACCGGTACTGCTAGGTGCGCTTTTCAAAATAACCCATGCTCCCGGTGCCGATACCTGGTTAAAAATTGGTTTATATACAGAGTCTATTATATTCCTTGGTTATGCCTTGCTGTATGTATTCGCTCCTCCTCCCGAAGCTCATGTTCCTGCTGTTGCACCGGTTGAAACTGGTAATCCTGCATTAAAGAGTATGGAAAAAATGTTGCAGGAAGCTGATATTACGCCAACTAATCTTAAGAAGCTGAGCGAAGGGTTTTCAAAATTGGGTTCTACAGTAGGTGGGTTATCCGATATAGGGGATGTAGTAAAATCAACCAATGACTTTGGTGTTAAAACAAAAGATGCTACAGCAGCGATGTCAACTATGGCAACTGCTTTTAGTAATAGTGCCTCTACGATGGCTTCTTTTAATAATGCATCTGAAAGTGCAAAAGGATTTCATGAGCAGGTACAGGTGCTTACCAAGAATCTTGGCAGTTTAAATACGATTTACGAATTGGAATTAAAAGAAAGTAACAATCACCTGAAAGCATTGAATAGTTTTTACGGTAAAATGGCTGAAGCAAGCAGCGCTATGATGAATAGTGTGGAAGATGCAAATAAAGCCAAAGATCAAATTGGGTTATTGGCTGGAAACCTCAGCAAATTAAACTCAGTTTACGGCAATATGCTGACTGCGATGCAGGTTAAAAACTAAAAAACTATTGATTCTCTTTGACGAAACCAGCAAAAAATGTATTTCGTTTTCAACGGATGAATAAAGAGACCAGGCAAATAATTCATTAAAAAAATCGTAAATCTGAAATACTATGGCTTTACCTAAAGAGCCCCGGCAGAAGATGATCAACCTGATGTATCTTGTGTTAACAGCATTGTTGGCACTAAATGTATCAAGTGAGATCCTGAACGCCTTTAAAGTGGTTGATAGCAGTTTGCAGAATTCCAGCAGTAACCTTGCTGCCGCAAACAGTACATTATATAAGTCATTGAGTGATAAACTGGCTGATGCAAAAACAGCCGAAAAAGCGCAAATATGGCAACCTAAAGCAGAGCAGGCAAGAAAATTGTCCGATGATATGACCAATTATATCGAAGGACTTAAAAAAGAACTCAAAACAGCAGCCGGCTTAGAAATGGTTGATGGTAAAGAATCTTTTAAAGAAGATAATCTTGAAGCTGCATCGCGTTTGTTTGGCACCCAGGGAAAGGGGAAAGAACTGGAAGCAAAGTTAAAGGCTTATAAAGCCGCAATGCTTGCAATTGACCCTCAAATAAATACAAAATTTGCTAAAACTTTACCGGTAGATGTTGAACCACCTATTGGACAGGATGGAACAAAAAAGGATTTTACAAATGCATATTTTAACATGACACCGACTGTAGCAGGATTAACATTGCTCAGTAAGTTTCAAAATAACATAAAGAATGCCGAGAATCAGGTGGTAACTTATTGCCATGAGCAGATCGGGGCAGTTGTTGTAAAATTTGATAAAACAGGTGTATTGGTTGGTCAAAGTTCCAATTATGTAATGCCCGGTCAGGAAATATCAATAACTGCTGGGATTGGAGCTTACAGTTCCGCAGCGCAGCCTCAAATATCAATTGGTGGGGCAAGCGTTCCGGTAATTGATGGCAAAGGAACTTATAAAGTGAATGCAAGTGGGTCGGGAGTAAGAAAGGTTCCGGTAACAATCCGTTACCTTGATCAGGACGGAATAGCCCAAACTAAAACCGAGGAAGTAGAATATGTAGTAGGTACTCCAGGTGGTGCAGCAGTAATGCTTGATAAAATGAATGTGTTCTATGTAGGAGTTCCAAACCCGATCACTATTTCATCGGGTTCAGGTTGGGACAAAACTTCTGTTTCGATGACCGGTGGAAACTTAAGCGGATCTAATGGAAACAGGACCGTTACAGTATCTACGCCAGGTAAAGCAACGATAAATGTGACTGCAGATGGAAAGTCAACCTCGTTTGAATTTAGAGTAAAAGAAATACCTAATCCGGTGTTTAAGGTTGGCCCGGGTGGCACCAGGATGACTGCCGGTAGTTTCAAAAGCCAGCAATATTGCCGTGCTGAATTGGAGAATTTTGACTTTGATGCTAAATTCAGTGTTGTTAGTGCAACTGTTTATTTTTCTGGTGCAAATTTTGCCAACGTACAAACACAGACTTTGAATGGTAATAATTTAACACCGCTTAGTTCTTATATTCAAAGAGCCGGCCCGGGGTCAAGTATTACTTTTGATAATGTAAAAGTTCAGGGACCAGATGGTAAACAGCGGACCATACAAGGTGTCGGTATAGTGTTATATTAACTTTAAAAAAAATCGTGCTATGATAAAGCATTCTGTAAAGGGACTGATATTGTTTGTTTTCATGTCTTTGTGTGTTGGGTTAACCCAGGCGCAAAAGAAGCCTGTAAAAAAGCGTACTGTTCAAAAACGCACCAACACTACAAAAACGACAAAGGGCAAGACAAAGGCCAAAATCACTCCTACTCCACAGGTTGATTCTGTAGCTACCCTGGTAGTAGCTCCACCTCCGGCACCTAAGGTTGATAGTTTGCCAATAACAAAAATTAAGAAGTCGCTTCGGCCCGATGAAGCTGTAGAGACGAAGGATATCCGTGACAGGACACCGTTGGCTTACGAACACATTAGGGTGGATGATGCTGTATACCGCCACAAGATTTGGCGTGAAATTGACACCCGGGAGAAAATGAATTTGCCATTTCGTTATTCAGCAGATGAAAACAATGGTAACCAAAGATTCATCTCTATATTAATGAAAGCAATTCAGGATAGTGCTGTTACTGTTTTTGATGCTATTGATGACAGGTTTACAACACCTTTGACGATTGGCCAGGTATCTGAAAAAATTTCAGGCGGTGTGGAGATAGTTGACATTTTTGATTCAACCGGAGTAAAAACAGGTACCAGGGAAGTAGTAAGGGAGGTGAATCTGGATTCCTTTTATAAATTCAGGATAAAAGAAGAAGTTATTTTTGATAAAGAAAGTTCACGGTTATTTTGGAGAATACTTGGTATTGCACCGCTAAAAAGAGTAATTACCTCTGCGGGTGTTGATCTGGGTGAAACTGAATTATTTTGGGTGTATTACCCGGACATGAGACCGATATTCGCAAAATACGAAGTGTACAATGGTAAGAATTTCGGAGCAAGAATGAGTTGGGAAGAATTGTTTGAAAGCAGGATGTTTAGTGGTCGGATCATTAAGAGTACTATTGATAACCCTTTTGATGTTAAAATAAAGGAACAAAAAGGGCTGCAGGAAAATGGTATTTTCCAATTGCTGGAAGGAGAGCGGATTAAAGAAAAAATATTTAATTACGAACAGGATTTGTGGAGTTACTAAAACATAATTGATTCAACTAAAAAGCCTCCGGTTAACCGGGGGCTTTTTAGTTGAATCAATCTAAAATCTGTAATCATTTTCACTTTTAAGGGCTTCAATTGTAATTATCCATTTTGTACTTTTATGATAATGGAGATTTTTAATCAGCGTTTATTGAAAGTTCCCATCTGTCACCGGTATTTTACCGGTTACTAAATAAAATCTATTGATTAAAAAATACCCACTTTAGGGTATAGGTAGTTCCGGGATTGTGTCTATATTTACATCGGTTTTTCATAGGATATAGGATTTTAAAACTGGGCTGGATTTTTATCCTGGCCCTTTTTTTTTGAAAATTAATTTGATGAAATACCGGTA
>JANPIJ010000071.1:0-3370 GCA_031424955.1 Ferruginibacter sp.
GATGTAAGAGAAATCATATTGAATCTGTATTCCAAAAAAGGATCCACGCAAAAGGAACTCATGGAACAAATTCGTAAAAGACATGAACAAAGAAAGATTCAACGAAACAAAAAAGATTCATCGTGACTTGTCAAAGTAGAATTAGCAGTGTAGGAACAATTTAATTTTGAACATAGTTGGTTGATATTCTTTTGTTCAAATCGCAGCAAGGTTATTTTTTCATTCTTTGTGGCCAGGTTATTTACTAATAGTTGCAACCTTTCATATTCATAAGCAATAAAATTATCATCATTAAAATTAAAGTAATACAGTGTTTCTCTGAAGGATTGAGTTGAAGCCACTGCCTTTTCAGAAAGCAATTCCATAATAAGTTCTTGTTGATATGATAATTGCTGATAGCTAATATTGGGGGATTCGTTATCGGTAAAGTTCTGAAAAAAAACTATAACATTATTCATTAAAAGTTTATCAACAAATTCCTCGGTTGCATTAATCTGAGCCAATCTGTATAACTGTTTCTTTAACATTTCAGTACTAATCTTTCTGAAAGAAGCAGGAATTTTTTCATTTCTGTCAAAATAATTTCCGAAGAAATTTTCAATAAAATCCAGTGTATTTTGCAGGTGTTGCCCGATGATGTCATACAGGGAAAGTATTTTAGGGCATACTCCGGGAATTTGTCCGTAAGAATATAGTTTATCCAAAAGATGGATAAGCATCGCCTGATTTAAATGAACGTAGGTTTGTTTGTCTGTAGTCTTTGGACTATCAACCAGCACTTTAGTAAGGATGATTCGGATATTTGCCCGCTCTTCTTCAGATTCTTTTAATATGGATTCAATAGCCACTTCTGTTAAAAGCAAGCGTTCAGCGTTGCAGGGATCCAATTCACTAAGAATCATTGCTTCCCATTTGTTTAGGATTATTGGCATAACATTGGTTTTAAAATCCTGAGTGGCTTATCGCCGGAGATTATTACAATGCAAAGTTCAAGCCTTCACCCACAAAAGTATATACTCAAATCATACTATTTTTCTACGCATAAATAGGTATTTGTTATAGGATTAACTGATAACCAGTCATTTAAAAATGGTCTGTTAATCATTTCCAGCGTATTGCAACTTGTTAATTAATTCAATTTTATTAGATACCCCCACCTTTTCAAAAATATTTTGAGCGTGTTTCCTAACGGTCGTTTCAGCAGTAAATGATGCTACTCCAATATCTTTATACTTGTGGCCGCGGCAGATTAATTTTGTCATTTCTATTTCCCTTCCTGTCAATTGATAGATACGGCAGTTTTGTTCAAATGAATCATTCCAGGTTTTTAGCGGCAAATTATTCTTGGCATTTAATGAATGGAATGCCATGCTCAACACGGCCTGCTTATGCTTACTGGTAGTTGCCAATATCGATTCCACTTTTTGTAACACCTCAGCCATTGAAAATGGTTTTTTAATAAAATCAATCGCCCCAAGTTTCAAACCCTGCATTTTATCAATAAAGGTGTCCTTTGCCGTTAGAAATATAAAAGGGATAAAATTATACAAAGGGTCATTTGAGACAATCTTAGCAAAGGCAAACCCATCCAGTTTATCCATCATAACATCCGAGATGATTAAATCAGGAATGACTGAAATATTCTTTAATTTTTTGAGGGCTTCATTTCCATTTACTCCGGTATAAACATTATAACGTTCTCCCAACTTGCCAACAAGATAATGCAGCAATGAGTTATTATCTTCCGCTACCAGGATAGTTTGTTTATTTTCATTGTAAATGGTATCCCCAATTACAGCATAGTCGGAAAGTATATTAACACTATTTTTATACGAATCAGGAGTTGCAAATTGGTCATCCAGTAAGGTATGTATGTTCAAAACTACCATAACTTCAGTACCCTCAATCTTTTTTGGATTACTCACTATCATAATCTGGCCATTTAATTCATCAATTACTTTCTTAACAATGGGCAGTCCAAGTCCCATTCCCTGGCTGTTTTTCTTCTGGTTGGCAATTTGGTAATAAGGTTCAAAAACTTTTTTATGCAATTCCATTGGAATACCAGAACCATTATCCTTTACGCCAAAGATTATTTTATCATTGTCTATCTTAAGATAAACTTCTATCACACCCCATTCAATGGAAAATTTTATAGCATTTTCAATCAGGTTATTTATGACACGATTGATAGACAAAGGATCAGCCTTTACAAAGATTTTTTCTTCAATTGAAGACGTTAATTCAATATTTCTATTGCTAACATATTGTTTGAATAAAATGGTAGTGTCCTTAACTATTTCACTAAAATTAGTAATGAGTGTATGGTTATAAACGGCAATACCTTTATTGAACTTTTCTATGTCAAAAAAATTGACAATATCGGTTGATAGTTTATCCATGTTTCGTTTTACGATGAATAGTTCTTCAGAATTTTCGTGTTTACTGATATAGTCTTCCAGGTAATTATTGATTAATGTAAGAGGGGTTTTTGTTTCGTGTGCCAGGTTTACAAAAGTGATGGTTCTTTGCTCATTTACTTTTTCCAGTTCCCTTGTACGATTTTCTACCTGTGTTCTTAAGTTGGTATTCCAATCTAAAAGTTGTTGTTCAGATTCTGTCAATCTTGTATGCTCAGTCCTGATTTTTATTATATGCCTTTTCATCTGAAGGGCAAAGAGCAACAGGAAGCCAATATTTGTTATAGAAGCTTCAACACCCTGACCAAGGTTAAAGAAATCAATAACAGGTAATCCAACCCAGGGAGTTAAACTTAAAAGTAGCACCCCCATTTCCTCTTTTGAATCCATGCTGGAAAAATCATTCTGGTATTTAAAACAAATAGCTTTTACAAGCGTGTAGATTACCCATAAAGCATACAGCACGGGGAAGATGAATAACACTTTTGCGTTGTCCATGTTGTTTGTAATGCCCAACACAAGAACAAAGGTTAAATAAGGCGCAATTATAAATAAAAACACTCCTTTGTACGCATGGAATTTCATTTTTTCTAACCCGAAGGCTTTATAAACATAGTATGGGAAAAAGCAGGGAGTAATAAACCCAGTGGCATAAGCTATAATAATCTGTACGAAATATGAGCCGGGAAGATTTGTATCGGGTAATAATCCCCCGGTAACATTATAAACTATAAGGAAGAAAATTAATAGAATATTGAGATAAGCGGTTTTATCATCAGGTCGGGCGATCCTATAAATTAGCAGGTAGAAAAAAATCACTAATTCTATACACACAAAAATGAATGTGACAATATGCATTTGGGTTCCGGGTAACAGCATCTATATTTTTTTTACTTAGTATTTTTTAAGCAAAATAGCTTGTAACCAAAATCAAGTTCTTTATAAATGGT
>JANPIJ010000072.1:0-16000 GCA_031424955.1 Ferruginibacter sp.
AACGCTCAGCACCAGTCTGTTACCAGACCAGCACCTTTGAGTGGTTTGCATCCTTTGTCCGGACAATCGGATGCGAGGGGCCTTGAAATTCCCTCATCGTTACAGCTCCTCTGGCTGGTCACACACAATGCATTGGCAAAAAACGGGGCAAGACCAGCAAACATCAGCTGTAGTTCGCTATCAGCTTTGGTTTGGGGCTGGACCTCTCCGATTGATCTTCTAGTTAACTTGTAATTTTTGTTCTCAATTTATCTCGTTGACCGGGCATGACCAGCTATGAATTCCCCGTACTTCGCCAATGCAAAACGTTAGCTGACATTTACAACTCCTAACATTTAAAAATCAGAAAATGACTATCACCGTTGAAGAAATAAAAAATATCGTGGAAACCTTAGCGATATTAACGGGTGCAATATGGGCATTATATCACTTTGGATTATTCCGAGAACGATTCCCAAGTATGGAGATAATAAATGGGATTAATTATGTTGGCGAAAATTCAGATGAATATCTTTTGGAACTTTATTGCGTAGTCGAAAATAAGGGAAAGGTAAGAAAATGGATTGCACCATTAGACTTCGAACTTTTACATCTTTCCGCCTCTAACAAATTTGAACGTAATAAAGAATTAAATTGGCAAATTCAAATGGATAGTTTGCTTACAACTCATAACTATCCAATTGGTAAAAGATACTGGGTCTCACCCGATTGGCATATTCCATTTGTTGACGGCGAATCAAAAAAACGCTTCCACTATTTAACCGCAATTCCTAAAACTAGCGATTTCCTTTCTTTATATACACGATTTATTGACTTTAACAGCAAGAAAAAGGCTGTTGATTTCATATTGTCAGGACAGGTTAAAAGTAAGTTCGGTGATAAAGTTTGGAACAGTAAAACATTTGAAGAACGCGTCGAAATAGTAAAAAACATAAAGACCGACTTTTACTATACACAAATTACAGAATCAATTGAATCAATTAAATCTGGCAATTCAAAAGAAGAAACAATAGCAAAGTCCAGTCGAAAGAAAAACGTCAGCTAACAATGGTGGCAAGGCTAAGTGCAACACTAAGCCAATAACAATAACAACAATTGACTAATGAGTTTTCTAAAAATCTTCCAGACAAAAGACGAACCTATACATTCCTATTCAGATTTCTGGAAATGGTTTAACAAAAACGCAAAGGTGTTTTTTAAAGTGGTAAAAGGCAAGGGTAACATTGAAAAAGACTTCTTCGATAAACTCTCTCCTAAGCTCGATGAGTTAAAAGACGGCTTTTGGTACGTAACTGGCATGTATAGCGACGACTTGGCTGAACTGGTGATTACTGCTGACGGGTCTGTAAAAAATATTGTTTTTGTTGAAGAGCTCATTCAGGCAGCTCCAGTGATTATTGGTTGGAAATTTACCGCTCTTAAACCTGCATTAGACATTGATGACGTTTCTATTGAAATGGCAGGCTATAAGTTCAATGATGAAAATTTAAACTTTTATGCAAACGAGCTTCGTAGCTATCCGGACGAAATAGATATAACCATCGTTCATGATGCTTTAACAGAGGAAAATAAATCAACCATCCGTAACGGCATCGATATTTTCCTGGACAACTACCTTGGAGAATTAGATTCTGCCGTTACGATAGACAATCTAAAAGTGGTTGGACCCGATGAAGTGGAGAGAGAGCTAATCCCAATCGAAAAACTAAAAGATTATTTGAATTGGCGTCAAAAAGAATTTTTAGAAAAGTATGAAGGTGTAAGACACGACACAGAAACTGACGAATACTCAGTGCTTGAAGCTCAATTTGAAAGTGGTAATACATTGATAGCCCTTATCAATACAGATTTGCTTCAGTGGGACAGAAAGGCTTCTCACCCATGGATTTTGTCAGTTGAGATACCTTATGATGGCAGCAATAATAATGGAATGCCGGAAGAGAAAACCTCTGAATTACTGAACGAAATTGAAGAAATGATTTCAGCGGAACTTAAAGACTTCGAAGGTTACTTAAACATTGGAAGACAAACAGCAAAGAATTCAAGAGAGATTTATTTTGCTTGCAAGGATTTTAGGAAACCATCCAAAGTAATTCACCGCATTCAAGGCAACTACCTGGAGAAGGTTGAAATTTCCTATGATATTTATAAGGACAAGTATTGGCAGTCTTTTAACCGTTTCAATCCAATTCCATAAGCGGAAGCCCTGCCACCAACAATTACAATTCACCATCATATCAAAGTAAACTTTCATGAAACAAATTGTAACTGTATTTGTCGGAATAATAATTTTGCTTGTGGGAATGTGTTTCGAATATGTCGAAGATTGGTATGTATTTGATTCAAAAGAATTTTCAATTGAGTTCCCCAAAAAGCCAACTGCAAGTATCCAAACCTTCAACTCTGCAGTTGGAGAATTAAAAATGGACATGTTAATGTATGACGGATCAAAAGATAATGATGACAATTTCCTTTACGGACTAATTACCTCAGAGTATCCAGACTCTTTAATTAATTCAGGTAAAACAGAAATATTATCAACTTTCTTTAGAAATTCTATTGATGGCACGGTCAAAAATGTTCAGGGGAAATTATTGTCGGAGAAATCGATAGAAATAAATGGATTTCATGGCAGAGAAGTTAAAGTTGATTTTCAGAATGGACTTGCAATTATTAAAATGCGAATGTACCTGGTACAAAATAAAATGATCATTTTACAAACAATAACTGAAACCAGTAGGGACAATAATCCGCCAGTTTCAAAATTCCATGATACATTTAAATTAAAAAAAATAAGTGTTGCCGGCAACCACTGAACGCGACTATCAAGAGAATAACAACTTCAAACAAATAGTTTAAACGATAACTAAATCGGATCAATATGAAAAAAGCAGGATTATTGACAACAGAAATACGGCAGCTACTATCATGGGTGCCAGCAATGTTAGCGAAATAAAAAACTGAAATCAATACAAAATAAATATTATGACAACGACAGACGACATTACACATTTTGCACCAGAACTACACATTCCCAATGGGACAATGAACATTGATTTTTACATAGCATTCGGAGCTACTGAAAATTTTTGTTTTAGGAACGATGATGGCAGCATTCATGTTGCTGAATTGGAAATCAATGGTGCAATCTTTCATGTACACGAAACCATGCGTGACGCCCTGGAACCAATAAGTGCTAAAGGTGTAACTGCTATAATCGGCTTGTTTGTTCCTGATGTAGAAGAAGTAATGCAAAAAGCTATTCGGGCGGGGGCAATGGAAATTAATCCTACAACTGATCACGATTATGGTTACAGGCAAGGAATGTTTAAAGACCCTTTTGGACACTTTTGGCAAATACAAAAAAAAATCTAAATGAAAAGACGCAACAACTCCGGTAATAATGCGTCACCATATTTGCAGCTTCTATGTTCAGGTTTTTAAAGATATCTTCCGCCTAAATGCCTGAGAAAATAACATTTCCGAAAATTCACCCAGACCAAAAGTGGATAATGGAGAACCTGCCTTTCGGAAGAAGTTCGAAGTTGGAAAACATCGAACTTGAACTTGAATGAACCAGCATCAGGTAATTTGATGATCGAAACACAAGAACGAATCGATTTTAACTTTCCTACATACTTTATTAAATGCTATAGTGGTTTAATGGTTTTAGGGATTAAGATGTAATTGGAAACATGTTTTCGATTTTGCCATTAGAAAGAATTAAAAAGAACATGAAAGTTCTGTACAAACATTTCGCCAGCCAAAACAACCACTAACAAAAATTTTACTTTTCAAGACCTGCACTTTTCATAAATCAGCAATGCCTCATTACCTGTTTTATAAACCACCGGTTGCCTGCACGGCCTTACCATTTATAATCACATTGACCAACTCGAAATTCTTTACGTGATCAACCTGAACGGGCGTTTTTACACCGGCGATATTACAGTTAACCAGTTTTAAATTTTCTACCGGGGATTCTTTATACGCATGCACATATATTCCAAAATTGCCTCCCTTTAGCACTTCCATATTCTCCACCCAAATATTACGGATGGTTGGCATAAAATTGCCGGGGTTTTCGTAAAACATATTGCAGGTAACGGCCGCATCCCGATAGCTGCCGACTTTAATATCTTTCATAAAAATATTTTCGATGATACCACCACGGGACGAACTGGTTTTCAGGCGCAGCACCCGTTCCAGGTCGGGGCTATCCATCATGCAATTAACCGCATAAATATTTTTAGCTCCGCCGGAAATTTCACTTCCTATCACCACTCCGCCATGACCGTCTTTCATGGTACAACCTTCAATGATATGATTTTCTGCGGGCCTTCCGATACCTCTTCCATCTTCATCCCTTCCGGATTTTATGGCAATACAATCATCGCCGGTATCAAAAAGACAATCCTTAATTAAAACATTTTTGCAGGACTCCGGATCGCAGCCATCGTTATTGGGACCATGCGATACGATTTTCACTTTTTCCACCGTCACGTTTTCGCATAGCACCGGGTTGATAAACCACATGGGCGAGTTGATCAGTTTCACCTCCGCAATACGGATATTTTTACAGTTGTAAGGCTGTATCATATTGGGCCGCAGGTAATGCCCGTCTCCAAACACCCTCTTTTTAGGGTCAGTCTTTTTTCGCATGAATTCATGAAGCGCTTCCCTGGCCGGAGTTTGCTTTGGCATACCTTCTTTCCAGCCGAAACGTTTGGCGCCGTTCCAGTTCCACCAGTTATCGTTGTCTGCATTGCCATCTAAAATACCGTTGCCGGTTACCGCAATATTTTCTTCCCCGTAAGCATAGATCAGTGATGAATAATTCATGCACTCCATTCCTTCCCAACGGGTAAAAACAATTGGATAATGGTTGGGATTTCTGCTGAAGAGAATTTTTGCTTTGTCTGCCAAATGCAGTTCTACATTGCTTTCCAGGTAAATGGCACCGGTTAAAAATACACCAACAGGCACCACTACCCTGCCGCCACCGGATTTACTGCAAGCTTCTATCGCTTTTTTAAATGCGGCGGAGTTTAACGTTTTACCATCACCTACCGCACCATATTTTGTTATTAAAAATTCTTTGTTGGCAAACACAGGAGCTTTAATCAGCTTCCTGATATTTTCCATTTCCATCAATGGCTCTGCAGATGATTTCCAGACTTTTGCAACCTGCTGACCCATAAGATTGGAAGTGGTTATGATTGAAAACAATAGCAATGCAAAGCATCCTGTTGTTGAAAGTTTTATAATTATCTTTTTCAAAGTTGTTGGTTTTTAAATGTAAGATTTATCAATTGATTGTAAGTTGCTTATTTTGCCTGGTTTGCAACAATTGCAGCTACCAGGCTATTGATATACACTTCTACATTATCATAGCCCGTACTCAGGTTGCGTCCGCCTGCATTGGCAAGCTTCGGGTCGAGGCCTTTTGCTGTTTCCCAGTCATCCGGCATACCGTCGCCATCGGTATCCACCGGTGCCGCCAGCGATGCCAGTATTGGCCATCCGTCAACATCTGCCTGGGTATCAATAATTCCATTGGCGCTACCCATTGAGCCGGGTTTATAGAAAGTCTTGTTGCGGGTATGCAAAACCGTACGTGTATCCACCGCATCTCTTTTTAACCCTGCCCCTGAATAATCCAATACCTTATCGTAAGCCAGCAAAGCCGTGTGTGTATTCACATTATTATCAATGGGTAAAGGCGCTCTTAACTTTATGGCTAATTTATCAGCGTCAGAAACTATACCATAGCTCCCGTGAAACTGGTTGTACACACCATAGGTCCAGTTATCGTCCGTTGCCCTGGTGCTTTCATTTACATAGTTTCCGTTAATATAAAATTTGCCCCAAACATCATACACTTCGGTACCGGTAATTTTATTTTTATCAATGGAAACAATTCTTTCTTTTTTGGTAGAGGCCGGCCCGGGCTTGTAATAATTATTGATGATATTAACATTCATCGCTTCGCCTCCATAAGCGTTGTTGGTGGGGTCCCAGTTGTAAAAAACATTGTTTCGCATATCTACCAAATCTGTTAATGCAAATGCTTTTCCTGCTTCCTCTCCAAACCTCGGATTGCGGCTATCATGATTGGCCATTAAATTATGATGAAAGGAAGCATTTTTGCCGCCCCAGATTCCCCCGTAGCCGTGAGCACCTTTACCATGCACAGAATTTCTTAAGCTCTCCGTAATGATACACCATTGCAGGGTAAAATTTTCATTGGCATAAAAGGATACACACTCATCGGTAGACCAGCTCATGGAGCAATGATCCACGATAATATTTTTATGAAACCTGCCTCCAAATGCATCCCCCTCTTCTTTCTCCGTATCGCCCATTCTGAAACGCAAATACCTTACAATAACATTATCTGCATCCACCGTCACCTGGTAGTTTCTCAGGCAGATACCATCTCCCGGAGCTGTTTGCCCGGCAATAGTAATATTGTTATTTCTTATGACCAGCCTGCTTTTTAAAGCGATCGTACCTGAGATTTCAAAAACAACTATCCTTGGCCCACTTGCATCTATAGCAGCCCTTAAACTTCCGGTACCTGCATCATCCAGGTTGGTTACTTTAATTATTTTCCCTCCGCGTCCACCCGTGGCATTTCTCCCAAATCCTTCAGCACCGGGAAAGGCAATCGCCGTTTCATTAACCGGTACCAGCACATTGCCCGGCGGAATAACTACCGGGGATGACACCGCTTTTTTGGAACATGATACCAGCGGAAATATGGATGTTGAATATGAAATCAATAAAATCAAAACTCTTTTCATGGCATTTTTTTTAATGGATGTTTAGCAGCGCAAATAAATTTTACAATCTTAGATTAACCGGTTGCCGGTTGCTTATAAAGACGCATAGTTTTTAATATTACTAATTGCGGCTGAATTGGAGGTTCCTCATTTGTTTCCGCATATCATCATTCATGCAGTTTTGAACGACGATTATCAAAATGGCTTCCAGTCACCTAAAACATTACTAAGCGTATATTGCTTTGCTTCCTCATCCGTTAACTGGTGCGACCATGGATATCTTTTCCCTGCATCACCCCCTTTCCCGGTGCTTTTATATTCGGCATAATAAGCCGTTTTTTCATTTTCGGCTTTGCCCCAATTGTTCCAGCCTTCGGGTTTGATATGTTCACCCATATTGCATTGTATAAAAACCGCTTTTGCAAAGGGGCGCCATGGCCTTCCCAATACAACTGAGCCCGGTTGGGAATCTGCGGTTAATTTGCAATTGATAAATACATATCCAAATTTGCTTTCTTCGGGAGTGGATGCTGCTGTTACGTAGCCGCCATTCAATTTACTGTGCAGCGTGCAATGATCAAACACAGCGGTAGCCGCACCAAAAATAAAATCCACGGTTCCTTCAATATAACAGTCTTTATAATATTGCAAAGTGGCACCCTTGGTATATAAGGTATCCTGGAAACCCAGGAAGCGACAATTTTTGAATGCCACTTTATTGCCTCTCACATTTACTGCAACAGCCTGTCCTACCGGCCCGGAAGAATTTTCGAAGGTTATATTTTCAAAGCTGATATGATCGGCGTTGACAAAAACGGAGGATGAACCGGTGGTACCAAACTGTTTTCCGGCACTGTCTTTTTTGGAGCTGTAATTATCAAATGTCAGTTTTGTATTTTCCACATTTTCTCCAATGAATTTGATAAATGCTTTCTGGTGGATATGGTGATGCATTCTTTATAAATACCCTTTTTGATATAAATGATAACCGGGCTGGTATTACCATCCGGTACGGCATCAACGGCAGCCTGTACGGTGGTAAAATCACCGCTTCCATCCTGTGCTACTGTTTTTTTGGCCTGTGCAAAAAGCAATGCGGTGCTCATCATTAACCCAAAGGCGATAACTATTTTTTTCATCGGATCGATTTTGGCGGTGATTAACTATGCGCATTTTTTTTAACCCAGGAAGGATACTCCTTCTCCAATAACTTTGTTGCCCAGGCGCCGTACCAGGCATAACCGTTTCGGCGCTCATAGCCAATTTCCTGTATTGAATATTTTACAATGCCATCCCTGTCGCAAAAGAAAGGTTTGTTGGTGCCGATCTCATAATACCTTGCCCAGATAGTAACGTTATTATCTGCTACTACCTGCCTGTCTTTTCCCTTTGGAGTACCGGGAGCATCTACCTCTACCACTTTGTACCCAACGATCTTTACCCTTTGCAACCATTCTACGGCGGCAGCCACAGCATCTTTTATTTCCCTGGAAGGATTGGGTTGATCCATTAAAAACTCTGTGATCTTTACGCTTTCAAATGCGCTGATGGAGGGCAGTTCATAAGCCCTCGCTTTTGCAGGTTGCAAGGTGTTCTCATCATATTGCTGACACCAGGCGGTTAACTTCCCATCTACCTTAATCTGTGTTTTAATGATGCAGTCAATGCCCTGGCTTACCGCATTGGCACTGGGTTCAATCAATGTGGCACTCACCACTTCCAGTCCGTTTTGTTTAAGGGCCACATCCTGCAATACCTGCAATGTGTTGATGATGGCATTGTCGTTAAAAGTTACCTGGCCCCTGTAGGAACTTCTATCCGGGTAGTATTGTGGCCATCCCCCGTTTTTGTATTGTGCCTTCAGCAGGTAGCGCACACCGTTTTCGGCAGCAGCAAGGTATTTAGGATTGTTTATTTTTTTGTAAGCGCTTACCAGGTACCTGATCTCTTTGGCTGTAGAACCATTGTCGATATTGGCGTCATCCTTTTTAGCCTCGGCTGCTATATCAGATTTTTGATCCGCAGAAAATTCAACATCATAGCTGAACGCTTTCCCTTTGAACTGTTTCGACCAGCCGCCGCTCCCCCGTTGGAACAAGAGCATATTATCTGCCTGCAGGTCCTGGGCATTTACCTGTACAAAAAATAAAGAGGCAGCGATGCCTGCAATGATGGTTGATATATTTTTAGCTGGTTTCATTTCGCATTTTTTTAGTTCAATTACTTTTAAAAGATTGATATGACTTGCACTAGGGTGCTACTTTGTAATTTTTATAGCACCGCCGTCTGCTCCGTTTTCAAACCTGGTAACATTCGTAGCTTTTACTGTATTGGTATTGGTAATGCTGATCCCTTTGCTGCGTTCTCCATATATATTGAACAAAAGATTTGATACATCATTGTACTTCAAACCATCGATAGCAATAGCTGTGCTATTCTCAATGTAAATAACCGGTTCTGTATTTTTATTTGTTAAAGTAAGGTGGTTCAAATGTATGCCTGCGGCTTCAATAATTTCCACACCTTTGTCAGTATTCAATACCACGTTTGTGATACGGATATTTTTTACGGCCATCTCGGGAAGCCCACGAATGAAGATCCATTTTTTGGCGCCGTCACAAACAATATTACTGATCTCGAAATTTTGAAACTGCGGGGTGGTTTCTGATGCTACCGGCACTTCAACTTTTTCACCTGGCCTTGGAGGTTTGGTGAAATAATACATATCGAAGTAGATGGCTTCATCCACGATATCTTTCATAAAAATATCTTTGCAGTATATCTTTTCCACCATTCCTCCCCTGCCCCTTGCGGTCTTAAAACGAAGCCCCTTGTCGGTTCCGATAAATGAACAATTGTAAACAAAAATATTTTTTGCTCCTCCACTCATTTCGCTGCCAATCACAAAACCACCATGGCCCTTATACACCGTACAGTTGCGGATGACCACATTTTCGGTTGGCTTGCCACGTTTGCGTCCTTCTTCATCCTTGCCGCTTTTTATGCAGATGCCATCATCGCCTACATCAAATATGCAGCCTTCTATCAGTACATTTTTGCAACTCTCTATATCAACACCATCCCCATTTTGTGCATACTCCGGGTTTTTAACCATGACATTTTTGATAGTGAGGTCTTCGCATTCCAACGGATGAAGATTCCAGGCGGGTGAGTTTTGAAATGTTACCCCTTCCAGTAAAACTTTTTTACAGTTAGTAAACACCACCAGGTTGGGACGCAGGTAGTCTTTTATTTCTTCATAGTCCTTTAATTTTTTTTACCATTTTCAAACACCCCGTTTAGTTTTTCTTCATGCGCCTTTTTTGTTTTTTCTGATGGATACCATGTTTTGCCATCAGCGCTTACGAGGCCGCCGGAGGCTACCTTATTTTTCCATTGCTTTTCCGTTAACCTGTCTTTCCCTACCATTCTCCAAACATCGCCATTGCCATCAATAACGCCTTTGCCGGTAACGGCAACGTTTACCAGGTTTTCGCCGGATAAAGGGGATTGATTTCTTGCAGAACGCCTGCCTTCATAAGTACCTATTACCAGGGAATATTGATTGAAGTCGGCGGTGAATTGAAGAATGGCCGCAGATTTTATATGGAGGTTTACATTGCTTTTTAAAACAACCGGCCCGGTAAGCCACAGGCCTTCAGGAATCAATACAACACCACCACCTTTTTTGCTACAGTCGGCAATCGCATTATTAATGCTTTTTGTATTCAGGGTAGTTCCATCCGCTATAGCGCCGTATGCTTTGATATTGAATGTATCTTTTTTAAATACAGGCAGCTTTGCCGTTGGCAAATTATTCCAGGAATATTGCGCCGTTACCGGAACAAGGAACAAGGCTGAAATAAAAAAGAGTATGAATGCTTTGATGGTTTTCATTGTTATTATTTGATAGTTATTTTTTCGGTATGGGTTCAATGAATATCATTTCTTTTAGCCAGGCTTCACAGAGGCCTATAGCAACAATGCTATTTCAATGGCTCTATATGTATCCAATCAAAATCAGCAAAGCCCGAATCGTTGGTCTGTGATAAACGGGTACAGAAGATGCCGAATTTTGCCCCGATCCATTTACCCACTTCCGCGGTAAATTTGTCGCCAACATTGTTGAACGAATTGGCGTCGAAACTATAAGCAAACTGGCATTTACCACCCGCTTCCACACGAACCCTAAAATATACGGTAGCATTGGTTGCTTTTGTAATAACGGTTTCGTTTTCCGCTTTACCTTTTTCAGCTTCCTTGCACAGTGTATACACCAGGTAGATGCCGTCCTTTTTATTTTTTAATGCGATGTTGGCATAGCTCATCCCCATAATGGTTAGGCCGGCTTTTTCATCACCTAGTTTTAAGTTTGGTTTAAAGGTAAGTTTCGTAGTTACCTGGAAACTGTCAGCCGGGAATTTTTGTAACAGTACATTGGGTGCAAACCATAAATTGGCGACACTGTCAATCCTGTCAGAAAATAACCGCAGCATTCCATTAGCCGCATTATTGAACATCCAGGTAGCTTTGGGGTTGCCCATCCATTGCCATTGAAGGCCCATTTCGGTGCTGTTAAATTCATCACTTTCAGCAGGTGTTTGAATGGGATATGTTTTACCAACGTTTGGCTTTTTAAAAACCGAAACCGGTTCGCCTTTTCCATCGCCGTCTTTGTCAACGCCTATCACCGGCCAGTCGTTGATCCATTTCATTGGATTCAAATGAACCACCCGGCCATACGCATCTTTATCCTGGAAATGCAGGAACCAATCTTCGCCGGTTTGTGTGGTTACCCATGCACCCTGGTGTGGGCCGTTTACGTTTGAAGCACCCTGGTCCATTACCACCTTACGCTCGTAGGGACCATAAATATTTTTTGAACGAAGTACCAATTGCCAACCTGTTGACACGCCGCCTGCAGGCGCAAAAATATAATACCAGCCATTGCGCTTATAGAACTTTGGGCCCTCAATCGTAGGGTCGGTTTCATGACCGTCATATACCAGTTTGCCGGCATCGGTTGTTTTGGTGCCGTCTTCATTCAGGCGCTTTACCACAATGATTGTTTTGATGCCTGCACGGCTACCCGCATATGCATGTACCAAATAATTTTTGTTATCCTCATCCCATAAAGGGCATGGATCTATCAGGCCTTTTCCTGCTTCCACCAGCACAGGATCGCTCCATGGACCGGCAGCATTTTTTGCCTTCACCAGGTAGATACCAAAATCCGGATCTGGGTAATAGATATAAAACTCTCCTTTATGAAAACGGATGGAAGGCGCCCAAACACCATTGCCATGCTGTGTTTTGGAAAAGTGTTCAAAAGGTGGCTGGCGCTTTAAGGCATGGGTTAGAATTTTCCAGTTCACAAGGTCCTTTGAATGCAAAATGGGTAGTCCGGGAATATCTTCAAAAGAGGAAGACACCAGGTAGAAATCATCGCCCACCCTGATAGCATCCGGATCAGAATAATCCGCATTCAATACAGGGTTTTTATAGGTGCCATTACCCTGGTCTGATACCCATACTTTTGAAACGTACCTGGAAGATGCTGATACATTTTGGGCATACGCCCCTGGTGTTCCGCCTAACAATTGAAAAACAAAAATTAAAATGCTGAGCCCTTTATTCATATTGATCTTATTTCACCTGTTTAGCGACTACGGATGCCACCAGTATTGTTATAAACTTCTAGCGTAAGCTGTATTTAAATTATTGCTTCGCCGTTTTTTTGATAAAAAATACGCATGCCGGTAGTGGTATCAGATATGCTCATTGTCTTTTATTACGCAAGTAAAATCCTGGTTATAAAAATTATTCAGGTTGATATATTTTTTTTTGTAAACCTCTGCTTCATTTAGCGATAAACCCAAAAGCCCCTTTTCTGTTCCTATCCATATATTGTTCGTTTCGCCTGCACACAAAAATTTAATAACATCTGCCCGCAATTGAAAACCCCCTGGCATCCCCGGGCTATACCTTGTAATCCCGGGCGAAGCCGCCGCCCTACTTTTTACACAAAATACGCCCTGATTTGTAGTAGTGAGCCATACTTTCTCCCCGGAAGTTGGGATAATCCTGTCAAATATGATATCTATGCGGTTACTTTTTAGCCCCGAACTGTCACCGGGATGAGATTTGTAGGTAACGAAATTATGCCCGTCGAACCGGTTAATACCATCCCAGGTACCAAACCACATAAAACCATCGCTGGATTTGATAATGCTGGTTACGGCATTGTGAGATAACCCATCTTCCGTGGAATAATGTTCAATCTTGCATTTGATTTGGCCATGCATAGCTACCGTTAAAACCAGCAGTAACACTACACTACAAAACCTTAAAATATACCTGCCAACCATTTGGCAAAATTACAGGTATTGAATTGACTTTTTTTCGATGATTCAGGGGCATCGTTGCCATTCAATTATAAAGCCCGCGAAAATGAATTGCCTGGTGGGTCACTCTTTGGGGGTGGCCCACCAGGTAATTCATTTCTGTTGACCTGGCAACCAATCCAATTTAAAACGTACCCGTTTTTAATCAGGCCATTCGACCTGGTAACGGCTTCTGATGAAAATGGAAATAAATACCGTGACGGAATGCCTGCACTGCACCTGTTGATTAACATACACATTTTAGCAATGTATCCCGGCGCCGCGGCAGGCTGAAATACCGGTTTTCACCTGTGAAAATATTGGTACAGAATCTGCATATCAAAAATTAGTTTAGGGTGTTCAATGATGCATGCCAGGATTACGGCATCATTACGGCCATCCAAGTTTTTAATCTTTAAATTTTACTATATGCAATGGCTTGGCAGAAGGGGCAGTTCTAATGTGGAAGACCGCCGCGGTATTTCCGGGGGCGGATTAGCAACCGGCGGGGGTGTAATCGGTGTTATCATTTACCTGATCTATTCTTTTTTAGGAGGCGGGGATATTGACCCTTCAAAAATCCCACAGGTTTCAAACCAGGTTAGTAGCCGGGAGCTCTCACCGGAAGAAAAAAAGGCTGATGATGACAGGGCCCAGTTTGTAAAAGTAGTACTGGCCGAAACGGAAGATGTGTGGAATAAGGTATTTGCAGATAATGGCAAACAATACGCTGAACCAACGCTAGTATTATTCCGGGGTGGTGTTTCCTCAGCCTGCGGCAATGCAAGTTCCGCTTCAGGGCCTTTCTACTGTCCCGGCGACAGCAAACTCTATATCGACCTTTCTTTTTACCAGGAGTTGCAGGATAAATTTCAAGCACCAGGTGATTTTGCTATGGCTTATGTGGTGGCGCACGAAGTGGGGCATCATATACAAAACCTGAATGGCACAGCCGAAAAAATTAACCGCCTTCGGGGACAGGTTGGCGAGGCTGAGGCAAATCGTTATTCAGTAAAGATGGAATTGCAGGCAGATTTTCTTGCAGGTGTATGGGCACACCACACACAAAAAATGAAACAGATTCTCGACGAAGGCGACATTGATGAAGCCCTGAATGCTGCCAATGCCATTGGTGATGACCGGCTTCAAAAACAAGCTACCGGTGAGGTGGTGCCGGATGCTTTTACACATGGCAGTTCGCAACAAAGGATGTACTGGTTCAAAAAAGGATATGAAACCGGTGACATCACACAGGGAAATACTTTTAATGATCCCACATTATAAAAAAGCGGGGAAATTTCTTCCCGTAACGGGCCGATAATAAAGATGACACCGGGTTTATTAAAAACCTTTTTCTTCATTTAAAAAATTTAAAAAAACTTTAATTACTTACCATGCACCAGTTAAATCCATATTTTCACTACCGGCCTTTTAAAAAGTATGTACCGTTCAATCTGCATCATAAGCACCCAAAACGGACAGCCAGTTTGTACCGGCCGGTTTCATTTATGTTACGTTTACTATCCGCAATAACGAAAGCATTTGGAATCAAACGGTAGAGTACCCGCTTTTTTTTCGTCATAAAAAGAAATCAACTCAATTTTCGCCGGTTGTCAGTAACATATTATTGTCTTGGTACGGATAAGGCTGAATGAATAAGCAGGCACTTTATAGTTCAGTTTTTTCGTTACCGTTAATCCTTATTTTTGGGTAATACCCGGTATGGCTGCTGTATGGTATTTTGATTTGTGCATTCCCCGGCGGGCAATTGTATTGTTGCTGTTGTGCCACCAGGATGAAAAGGTTTATTTCTTCGATGTTTTTTTTTGCAGTTTACATTTTTGGAATAATAACATTTAGGTTCTTATAAATTCAACCTGTAATTAAATTTTAGTACCACGGCCCTGTTCCGTATTGAAAATGGAGTAACAAGGTAATTGTCGGTATATACCAGAAACAAGTCGGAACCGGGCCGGTATCTCCATTGCAGCCTTGCATTGATATTGGTATTTTTAAACTGCTCATTATATTGAATATAAGTTGTAAAGAACAGTTTGTTGGTCATTGTAAAATCTATCCTTGGCCCTATCAGCCAGAAGGAAGTATGCCCCCATGGCTGCGGCAGGAGTAGCTGGTTGTAAGAAGCATTTAAGGTAAGATTAAGCAACGGCTGAAAGCGGTAACCAATATTGGTGCTGAACGTAATTTTTTTACCATCCGCATAATATCCGCCATACCGAACTGCAGAACCATAGGTAAACAATTTTTGTTGGCTTGATACAAAATCGAAACCGGTAGTTTTCCATTTATGAACGGAGGCAAATTTTAAAGAATCTTTGCCGCTGTTGGTTGGATCAAAAGGAAAAAGCAACTGCACATAATCATCAATAAAAACCGAAGAAAATGTTGCCCTGTTTCGAAAGGTAACCAGGTAGGTAAGTAAACTTTCGTGATCCGTTTGTACCAATTTTTTATTATAAAAGTAAATAGTATTGAACTGAAGTCCGTGCGATAATATGCTGCTTCCATGCGGAAAAAAGGTATAGCCGATTTGAGGATTTAGTTTTACATATTCCCGGCGTGGTACATATCCAACCTGGGCATTGTAATTTTTTCCCAGCGATTCATACGCCATATTTACCAGCCAGTGTTTACCTGAATATTGCAGGTTGCCGGCATGCACAAAATCATCACCGGATATTTTTGGACTAAATGATTTTAATAACAATAGCTTACCTGTCCACAAATTAGTTTTTGACGCCAGGTTATATTCTAATCCAATATTGCGGTTGTAGCTTAAATAAGGGGGAAGCAAGGAATCCTTTTCGCCGG
>JANPIJ010000073.1:0-20562 GCA_031424955.1 Ferruginibacter sp.
GGACTGGAGTCCTGCGCCAGCATGTTACTTCAATTGTATATCCTTTAGTTTTGTTCAACGCTGTGAATAATTTAGTTTCTTTTATATAAATTTTGTCGCTTCGTTTTACTTTCAAAAAATACTTTTTCGAAATTATAAAAAGCTTTAAAATCATTTTCAGAAACCTGGCCCTTAAAGGGTACATAATAATGCATATTGCCATTACTCTGCAACCCGTGGTTTCGCCACAGCAATACATAAGAAACCGGGTGGTTTTCTATGGCCTTCCACAAGGTTTTTGTCCACCACTCATTATATGGAATTGCTTCGTAGCCTGTTTCGCCAAAAGCCGGTATTTTATTATATTCCTTCGCAATGGTATCCAACATGGCCAGTTGCCGGCTTACTTTATCAATAAAACTATTGTCTTTTAACGGATCCCCATATTGATAGGCATCAAAGCTTACCACATCTACATACTCATCCCCGGGATACCTTTCAAGGAATTCTTCCCTTGTGGTAAAATCGCCAGCAGTATTGTAAACGAATATAAAATTGTGTACTTTCTTCTGGCGGGTTAAATAGTCAAAAGTAAATTTCCATAGTTGTTTAAATTCCCCGGGGTTGCAGGTGTTTTTGGTCCACCAGAACCAATTGCCCGTAAGCTCATGAAAAGGGCGGAACAGTATGGGAATTAATTCGCCTTTGGGGCCTGTAAGTGATAAAGAAAAAGCAGCAACCTTATCGAGCCATGATTTATACATGTCGTGAGCAGCCCCGCCCGGCAATACCGCAGCAACACCTCCATGTGTAGTATCCCAGGCATTTTTCAATGTTACCGGGTGATCGAGATGCCAGCTCACTGTTATTACTCCACCTCTTTTATACCCCTGCCGAATATACTCCCTCATCTTTTCAAAGGGCACCCCGTCAATATTGAGTTTACTATCTTTTTCAAGTCCGGAATAATCCCACCCATATACGGCGGGATACTCCCCTGTTATGTCTTTAACATCACTCCTCCCTTCTTCATATTTCCAGCCTACCCCGTAAGCGAGGTCATCCTGGTGACCAAACATTACCCCAACTGGTAAAAGCTTTCTTAAACCCGTGAGTAAATATTTAGATTCTTTGGTAGCGGATTTATCGGCTGGTTGCGCAAATGAAATGATTCCGGTAAAAACAAATGCAATTACTAAGTAGAAAGTCGAACTATTTTTCAAATGGCAATTTTTAATCGTTTAAAAGTTCAGTGATTAACCAGGGCAAAATTAATGCGATTCATTATCTTTTAACTAATACTATATTATCTTATACTTGATCTATTAGAATGCTAATAATAGGCCGCCCAGGGATAAAAGCTAATTATACAGTATTAAGTATTTAACATCATCAATAAAAAATGCATTAAACCTATTGGTACTATTTTAATATTTTTATTTGTACTTTCACATCCATATCTATCTCCAAACGACTAAAGTTGCTATTGCCATGAATAAGAATATTGTAAGGGAAATTACTCCCCTCACTCAAAATGATTGTTTTACGATTTTTTCCAGGGTTAAAAAAGAATTTAATTTTCCCCTGCATTATCATGAAGAATTTGAACTAAACCTTATTATCAATGCCAAAGGCGCCAAACGGATCGTAGGGGATCATATTGACCAGATTGATGACCTGGAACTGGTGCTGATAGGGCCGAATTTATCGCATGCCTGGTTTACCCATCAATGTAAAACCGGTGAAATAAAGGAGGTAACAATTCAATGGCACAAAGATCTGCTGGATGAAAAATTCCTGCGGCGAAACCAGTTGAGTTTTATCAGGAAGATGTTTGACCTTTCCTTAAAAGGAATTCTTTTTTCAAAAGAAACCATCCAGAATATTTATCCACGCATCGTATCGCTTGACAAAGAAAGTGGTTTTGATTCCGTGATGGCACTCATTAATATTTTACACGACCTGTCTACTTCCCGAAATATCCGCACACTATCTGAAACTGGATTCAACAGTGATTTTCAGCTTAACTTCAACAGCAGGCGTATTGAAAAGGCATTTGAGTACATGAATAAAAATTATGACAAGCCGATTACACTGGGCGATATTGCCAAACTGGTAAATATGACGGAAGTATCTTTTAGCAGGTTTATTAAAAAACGAACCGGTATTACCTTTATCGATAGTTTGAATGAAATAAGGCTTGGCCACGCCTCCCGCATTTTAATTGATACCACCAATTCAATTGCTGAAGTATCCTATAGCTGCGGCTTCAATAATATATCCAATTTCAACCGCTTGTTTAAAAAGAAGAAAGGTTGTACACCAAAAGAGTTCAGGGAAAACTTTTCGGGTACACGCACTTTTATATGATTGAATATATTTAAACAGCCGTGAAATGCTAAACAGGCATTTCAAACAGAAAAACTTTGACTTCAGTTTTCACTTGTAATGGAGTATTGAAATTGAGTGAGAAGTTCTGCCATTGAGCGGTGGATTGAAAACACCTGCAGTAAGCCGGATAGTGTTGATTTCAAAATTTGCTTTCAAAAATCACCCCTTCACATAAGCCTGCACTACCGATTCCAAAATGTGGAATAACGTTTCCGTTTTTATTTATATTATTTTATTGCATCCAATGAAACATTGATCCACAGAGGTTTTCGGACTAAGGCTATTTATTAGTTCAAATATTTATCAAGAAAAATCTACATTTATTTTGTTTTTAAATTTTGAAGTATCTATATTTGTGTTTCCTCTACAAGTATAATTCAAATATCCCTTCATTTACCACACCTCAAAACAAAACACCACCAACTTCCATCGAAAAGCTATACATCTGATATAGTGAAAAGCTGCTATTTTTTAAACCAAAACACCACAAGAATGATTCGTAATTGGTATGCAGTTTACACCCGGCCAAACAGGGAAAAAAAGGTAGCCTCTATTCTTACCAAAAGAGGTATTAAAAACTATTTCCCGCTGAACAATGTTATTAGCCTGAATGCTAATAATAAAAAGCCTGCAAAGGAAGCATTGTTTAGTTCTTTCGTCTTTGTTTACATTGCCGAATCTGAAATAGGTTCAGTAATGGCAATTACCGGTACAGTAAATTTTCTACACTGGATGGCTAAACCTGCAATTATCAGGCGGGAGGAAATTGAAGCTGTCAGGCAAATTTCTTCGGTTTACCAAAATATTAAATTGGAAAAATCGGCGGTAAATATTAATGATACAGTACGTATCATCGACGAACCGGTAATTTCCTTTAAGGAAAATTCTGCTTCTGTAAAGTTTCAAACGCTAAAAATAGTATTGCCTTCATTAGGCTTTACCATGATAGCTGAAAGAGACAAAGTTAACGAAGCAATCATGCAGGAAGATTCCACACAATCCGTCTTTTTTCCTAAAAGATTGAATTCTTTCTTTTCAAACTAAGTTCCAACACACCTACGAAAGGCCTTCTATTTTTTATAGCAGTTATGGTTATTACCTGGTGCTTTTGCATTGAATGTTGGGATTAAATCCCGAATTCATTGTAGATGTCATGCCGCCGGTAATCTACATTTTTGCAATCGCTCCGTTTTAACCAACGTCAAAGAGAAACCGATCGCCAACTATATTTAAATATTGATTTGGCCCAACAGAATACTATTTACAGCAATAAATAGTATTCTTTTTCATTTGATCAAATATTCACCTGTTTGACCTTTCTCAGTTATTTTGTTGCTTTTACCGGCAACATGCAGACTTGTTATAGATTAAAACGCTTTAGCCAACGCGGGATGGGACCATTCCACGGCCCTAAGCCTGTCTGTAATTTTTTGAGCAAAAAACTATCATCAAAAAAGATTGGTTGTGGATCAAAATCAACTTACAATTGGCCGTTAGTAAATTCAGCGGATCAATGCAATCTCCAGCTTCCTTGTTTACAAAAAATAATGAATGCACCCACTTTCAGCCTTTAGAAAATGCAATGCTGCTACCTGGTATTGCGTGGTGATTTTTAATGCCAATCATAGGTACTCCCCTCTTTTACCTGCTTTCCCACCATTCAATCCGTATTAAAAGACCGGAGGATAATATGGCTTGAATACCGCTATGTTTACGTTTAAAAACGGTATTTTTGATGACGAAAGATCAAAAATATAATTGCCTTCAACCTGACGTGTATGATTACTCCTTTTAGTAAATTGATTTATATTGATGAATTTTCAGCTACGCCTAAATATCAACAGCTTGCCAATTGCATAATAAAGGCCATTGAAACAGACAAACTGCAAATAGACGATGTACTTCCCTCCATCAACGAATTAAGTTTTGAGTTTGAGATATCAAGAGATACTGCTGAAAAGGGGTACCGGTATTTAAAAAAAACAGGTATCATTGGCTCTGTGCCCGGCAAAGGATATTTTATTAAAAGCAATAATGTAGAAAGAAAGATAAAGGTTTTTTTGTTGTTCAATAAATTAAGTGCACATAAGAAAATCATTTATGATTCATTTGTAAGCACGCTGGGAGATGCTGCTACTATTGACTTTTACATTTATAATAATAGCTTGTCATTGTTCAAAAAACTGTTGCTTAATTCAAAGGAAGATTATAATTACTTTGTCATCATTCCACATTTTATGGATGGTGCAGAACAGGCGGACAAAATTATCAATACCATACCCAAAGACAAACTGATATTACTGGATAAGCTGGTGCCTGGTGTTTCAGGTAACTATGGGGCCATTTATGAAAATTTTGAAAAAGACATTTACAATTCACTGGAAGAGGCGCTTCCCCATTTAAGCAAGTACAGTACAATAAATATTATACTACCCGAATACACTTATCATCCCATTGAAATAACCACCGGATTTTGCAGGTTTTGCCAGGAATATGCGTTCAACTATAAGGTAGTACACAATATCGGCAAAGAAATAATCAACAAAGGTGAAGTATATATCAGCCTGATGGAGGATGACCTGGTTACCTTAATAGAAAAAATCGTAGACCAGAATCTGGAGTTAGGCAAAGAAATAGGCGTTATCTCTTACAATGAAACCGCGCTTAAAAAAATAATCCTAAATGGAATAACAACCATTTCAACCGACTTTAAAATGATGGGAGAAAAAGCTGCAGAATTAATACTCTCCGGGTCAAAGGAACATATTGAAGCAAGGTTTTATTTAACACTCAGGAACTCCTTATAGCTTTGATGTATTCTGCTAAAGACTTATACCCCTGGTATCTTTTAACTGTTTTTTATAACCCTCATCTACCAAATCAGGTATATTCCTAAGTCGCCCTGTTCCTGCTTTAGCAATGCAAAACTGCATTAACCAAATTGCTTTACAAAGTGTAGAAGATTGATTTCAAAAGACATTTTCAACCAGTCCATTGCATATTAATAATGAAGCAAAATACAATACGGCATGATATTTTGTAATAATGTGATTGTGTACCAAAACAATCGGTTATGAAAAAAGTAAATCCCAATAATGAAAAATCTTCAGATAACAATTCTATTAAAATAACCACCGACCAAACCATGGATGAATTTTGTGAACGGTATATCCAGGGGTATAACAGAGATCGGTTTGATGCGCTTGCCTTTCGCGTTTATATAGGGCAGGGTACTTTACTCACAGTTTTTGTAGTAGACAAGGGAAAACAGGAAGGTAAAAATTTAGATAGGGAGAAAATGTCAGTGAAGAGATTTAAGATCAATTCCATTCCGGCATCGGAATTATTGAATTACTGCGCATCCTTTAATTATATGGTTTTAACTGGCAGTTAAACAAAAAGATATTTTGTTTAATTCAGTAATTAACCAACCATTCTGTCTTTTTATTTCCCTTGCGGTTAATGAATTTTATTGATGCAAATAAATGAATCCCTGTTAATTTTTTAGTTTCTGCTGAAGCTCTTTTTCCATCTCCTTCTTTAAATTATGTTGTTCGTGTGCCTCATCGATAGAATGCGACTGTTGCAGGTTTTCTTCTTTACTGGTGAAACTACTTAGTTTGGAATAATATTTTTGGATGATGAGAAGTTCTTCCTCAGTCATATTCTCCACATCCACCAGTCGGTTACTGGCAAATTCATGAGCTGCTACCAGTTCATTTAATTTTAACTGGATAGCCAGTGAATCTTTATTTTGGGATTTTTGAATCAGGAATACCATTAAAAATGTGATGATGGTAGTTCCCGTATTTATCACCAATTGCCAATTCTCAGAATAATGGAAAAACGGGCCCGATATCGCCCATGCAAGGATGATAAAAAAAGCAATGATAAACACTGGCGTACTTCCTGCAGCCCTGGTAACGGCAGTTGCAAATTTTTCAAAAAAGTTTACTTTAATTTTCTTAGCATCAGTAGTCTTTTCCATTGTATCCAATTTGAGTTAAACGTATATATAATTGAGTTTATTTTTAGCTGCTATTCCCTTCATTGCGCTTTGATCTTATTTTTTCCGGATGCTGAAATACAGGGCGGTTTCAAATATCGATTGGCCCGGACATTACCTGTCAATTTTATGCCATTTTAGTTTGAGCGGCGGAGTGCATTGTATGTGAAAACTTTTCCCCTTTTTTGCTGGAAGCAGGTGAAGATTGAATCATTATTGTGGGGAGAATCAGTACCGGAATATCCTGTTATCCGGATCGATTTAAGTAGGTTTAACTATGTACAGGTATTTGCTACCTGCCCGCTATTAGGCGAAGTCTTTGCTCCTGGCTATTTCAAAAAAAACAATATGGTAAAGCAAAAAAATAAGGGGTGATAAAATTTGAGCTGGGGGTGATTATTTACTAAATCAAATAAATTAAAAAGAGGGAATTTTGCCGGTAAGTATAAATTGAACGGTTACAGGTAATTGGAATAAAGCATCAATGCCTTTTAAAAAAAAAGAGGGGTAAGATAGAAATCTTTCCCCGTTTTTATCCAATATCCTATGAAAAACCTATTACATGTAGTGTGAAAACCGTGCCATTTTTCTTCATTGAAAGAAAATATACGATTGGGGAAAATCATACTCAAATAAACAGGCTGATTGAAATAAATGGTGAGCATGTTTCCCAAAACAGGATGGTAACGAATAAGTTCCGGTGCTTTACTATCACCCCTGAGTTAAATGTAGCCGGTTAAAACCAACAGGTTCATTAACAGGTGATGTGCTACCGGTAAAGGGTAACTGCCGGGAAGAGCATTTAAGCATTACCAGTGTTTAAAGCCGGCAGGTTTAGTTTGTTGCTCAGATATATTTTTCAATATCTTTTAGGGAGATCGGCTTTTCGAGGAATTGAAAAGATTTGTCTAAAGTATGCTCAAAGTCTTTTGCGAGGCGGTAGGCGCTGATCAGGGTAATGTTCATTCCCGGGAATTTCTGATGAATATGGTCCGCTGCATCCCACCCCATTCCATCTGGTAAATTGTTGTCCAACATCAAAGCATCTGGTCTTACTGCATCCAGTTTATTCAGGCCATCAGTGAGGGTATGCGCAATATGAACTTCATAATTTCTTTTAGAAAGAAACTGCTGAAGCAGCAGGCAAAGATCCACTTCATCATCTACAATGAGAACTTTTTTCATATTATTAAATGAGATACGACGTTTGCAAACCGTTCATTCTTTAAGTAAAAGTTTTTTCTGCATATTACCCGGTATACAAAATATTGTTTCCAGAGATACAAACAGAGCTAAGACAGAAATCCATTCAAAAATAAGGTTATTAGGCATCACCTAATCAGTTTGTTGGTGTTCGGGCCATATTACTTATTAAACGGTAAGCTTTTCGGATTGCTTTTACAGAACCAGCATTGCCTGTTTCGGCTGTAATTACCAAGTCAATTAATATTGGAAGGAGCAATATTCAGATCATCCAATAATCCCAAAAACCTGAAACACACCAGTTCCCTCCCTTTTTCCAAAACCTAAAAACCTGGCGGAGGAAAAAAATATGTCAGCCTGTTAAATTACTATTCATCTAACAACGAAAAATAGTTATTAGTTTGTTATCTTCATCCGTACTTACTATTAATTTCAAAATATGTCATCAGCGGAAGGTCATTTATTTGTAAAGGAATCTACCATACCTGGTTCCGGTAAAGGCTTGTTTACCAAAATCTTTATTCCCAAAGGAACCCGTATCATTGAATACAAGGGAAAAATCACCACTTGGAAAGATGTGGATCACCAGGAGGGCACCAACAGTTATATTTATTTTGTAACAAAAGATCATGTAATTGATGGCTTACCTTATGAAAACGAACTGGCACGTTATGTAAATGATGCCCGTGGCATTACGAGGATAAAGGGAATCACCAACAATTGCCAATACGTAGAAGAGGGTTTTAAAATATTCGTTGAATCTATTAAAAACATTCCTGCAGGTAGCGAAATTTTAGTTGCCTATGGTAAAGAATATTGGGATATAATGAAAAAGAATGCCAAAATATAACCGGCCCACAGAGATCATGTGGCTAGTTATTATTGATCAGCGGTACTCCAACTCTTAAGGCCTTTAGTCCAAATAATCCCTGTACCTCTTCCAGTTCAAGGTGCTCCAGGTCGTTGTTCAATACCTGCTGATCCTGCAAATATTCTATGAACTTGATGTATTCCAGGGCCTCTTTCTGATTACTGTAAACCAAAGCAATTTTACCTGGCTGGGTAAGCCTTTCGCCGGTAGCTTTTATATGTACTTTATCTATTCTTTTTTTCATTATTTCGTACCGGATATTATAGGATCCTTCTACATCAAACCTGCGCTCATCCCTGCGAAAGCTGATATCAATCGGGTTGCCATGAATCAATATCAGTTGGGTAGTATGCAGCTTTACCTTCATTTGCGGCAACAATCCCTCTATCATTTGTGTAATGGCAGCCATAGATGACAGTTGCCAGAGGCGCAGGTTTTTTAAATAAAGCAGGTCGAAGGGTTTGTCCGGCGCAATAGACTGACCGATGTAAATATTATATTCAATTCCATCTGTTTTATATTTTTCAAAATAATTTGGATACGATTTTTGCAACATGATTTTTTCTTTCTCCATGTATTTTATCAGGTGGTTATTTATCATATCCACGGACTGCTGATAATCATCCCTGTTATGATGAATAACGCCCTTAAAGATTTCACTCTGCTCAAAATATTTAAGTACAATACTGTTTGCCGCACTGTGGTTCTTTTTAAAATGTTTAAGCAGGGGAATCACGTCGTTTTCAAAAAACTCATTGATTTTAATTTCATTTTCAGCAGATAAGACTTCCGCTATTTCTTCATACCATTTAACACATTTGAAAATCATTTCATCCAACAGCGCAATCTCAATATGCTGCCTTAATTCCTTTAAGGTAAGTTGTAAAATCTCCAGTTGCCTAAGATGGTCCTTTTGTATTGCCGCGTTTCGCTCCACCGAGGAATTACGGATATCCACGGCACCGTAAATGGGATACACCTCCCCGAATACAACATTGTCAACATCTGCCCTGGCATCGTTGGCAGATTTTTGAATATACGACCATGCCGCTTCATTAAATTTCCATTCCACCGACGGCTGCAGGGAAGTAAACTTTTCTTTAATGATTTGTTCAATTCTATTTTCAAATACTTCAATATTGTGCTGCAATACCTGGCTCAGTAAGACCCTTGCCGGCTCAAGCCTTGAGAGAAAGCGGGTGTTAATAACACCTGCCTGGTGGGAGGCCAGTTCTAAAACACCCAATATTTTACCATTGTTAAACAAAGGCAGCAACAAATAGCTTTTAATACCGGCATGATACAACATCTCCACCATGGGCATTTGTTGTACTATTTCATTGTTAATGGTAGTTAATAAAATTGGCTTGGGGTCTTTTTCGTAGGCCCCGGCCATTTGCAGGTATGAATTATTATCTGCGTTGCAATCGCAGCCCTTGCTGAGCAGGATACTCCTGTTGGTAAATTCTTCATCAATGATAAACCGGTTATTCACCTTTAAAAATGGCAATAATCCAATTTCCAAATCATTTTCCTGTAACAATGTTTTTAAAGACCCCTTGATATAATCAAATACTTCTATTTCGTTTAGCTCATTAATTCCCAGCAGGGTGTTTTTTATCTGTTCAATTGATTGCTGGGCGGTTATTTCATACACATTTAATATCGCAAACCCTTCCAGCGAAAAAAGATCAAGCGGAATTAATTTACGCAACAGGTCTAAATCTGTAACCCCACCTCTCAGCGCTATGATCGTAATGGGATCGATAACCGGTAACTGGCCACTGCAACTTAACCGGATAAACCTGCGATCTATTTTAACATTAAAATATTTCATCAGGGTCGTTTCCTCATCCCATAATGGAAATACCATGGTATGTTCAAACTCTATGTGGATATCATAATATTGTTCAAGAATAAAATTATAGAGGAAGCTTTCTTTCCTGTTTTTAAAAAATTCCTTTGAAAAACTTTTATGCAACTCCTTTATAAACCCGGTTCTTTTATCTACAATGGTATGGTACATCGCCTTGGAATAATAGAACATCTCGAAAGTCAAAGGTGGCGTAAGCGCAAATAAGTTATGTTCTTCTTCATATACCAATGGAAAAATGGTCGCATCTACCAGGTGAAGCAATTCATTGTATTCCGATAGTTTCAACATATCGTCAATGGGCTGCAGCAGAAAGGGCTGTTGCTCAAACTTTCGGATAATGAACCGGTAAAACTTTGCCTTCATCCCATCGGAAACCTTTATCTGCTTTTTCAGAAAATCGATGTATGGTGCAAAAGAAACCTTTGCAGGCACAGGACTCATCATTTCACGTGTTGGATCTGCAGATTTCAATATTGAAGTTTCCATACTTTCAGTTGTTTGGTTATGCAAAAAATTGCCGGTTGTTACCCGGCTTATTATGCTGTTAGCTTTATAACAGGTTAGTGTATAACCAGTAGTATGCCTATAAATCTATATAACAGGAAGCCGGTAAAAACGAAACCTAAAATTACTTATTTTACAGATATGACAGTTACCGGTTATACAATTGTAGCGATAAAATCCGGTATGCCTGCTTTGTTTTAAAATGTTTCCCTTTACATAAACCGATATCAGCATAAACATCGTGATACCGATATAAAAAAAGAAATGTGATTTTTAAACTGGGTGAATAACTGTTTGCTTAGTGTTTGTTCAAAATGCTTTTATACACTTCTGAATATTGCATACCTACCTGATCATAATTAAACAAAGCTGCGGCTTTTGAAGCAATCGCTGCACGGTTATAAGTTGTGTATGTATCAATCATTTGTTTCATGGCTTCCGCAAGGGCTGTTTCATTTTCACTTTCCACTAAAATGCCATTGTCTACATCCACTACTTCCGGAACTCCCCCTACCCGGCTGCAAATTACAGGAAGGCCGCAACACAAAGCTTCGAGTACAATACAAGGTAAGTTCTCAAAACGGCTAAACATTAATAATGCAGAAGATTGTTGCATTTCTTTGGCAACTTCGATGTAGGGAACGGCGTCTTTAAAAACAACTATGCCCTGCACCCCATATTGTTGACTCATATTCAGCAATTTTTCTTTCATGCTCCCAATCATTAATAATTCAAATTCATAACCTCCTTCTTTGACAAGTTTACATGCCCTTAAAATCCCCTCCGGGTTCTTAATGTCAATCATTGACGAAGGATGAATGAACCGAAACCTGGCAATATTTCCCGGCTGATAATAAAAGTAATTTGTATCAACGGTGTTGGGTATCACTTTATATTGCAAAGTGGTGAAATATTCGTTCACCATATTACCAAGATTGGCCGATACCGGCAAAAACAAGGCCGCCCCGTCCAGTACTTTTTTATTCAGCTTTTTTTGTAGCCAGTTACTGTTATAAATATTGGGAGCAGTTTTAGGGTAATAACCTGACCAATGCTCTGTAACCACAAAGGGGATATGATATATTTTCTTTAACCAATACGCAAGTAAACCGGCCTTCATTGCCACATGTACGTGTACAATATCCGGTGTACCGGATTCGGCTATAATTTCCCTGTAAATTTTTTTTTGAAGCCTAAGGTAAGTTCTCAGGGAAAATAATCTTTCCAATGGCCCGGGCCAGCCTGACCTGCCATAATATACTTTATATACAGTCAGTTGTGGGCTGCCCGTTTTTTCTATTTCAACTGAATTCTCCTTTAATGATCCATCTTTTGCTATATATAAAACCGTCAGCTTTTGAAAACTGCTCACAGCCATCGCATGCCTTTCAATAAAATCTCCATCAAAAGGATCCAACCGGTTAGGGTACCAGCTAACAAGCCATAAAACAGCATTAGTCATATATTATTTGAGTAAAAACATGATAGAATATCCTCCCCAATATTTGGCGCTCCAATCGGGGTTAATTAAAAATGAAAAATTTCGCATTGCCTTTTTCAAGAGGTGTTTCGGAGATTTTGAAGCCTCCGTATCCGCCACGGGTTTCGTGTAAAACTGGTCTATAATTTCATAGCCTGCGTCAACAATCGCCCATTCAATAATATCTTTTGTAAAATAGTGTATATGTCCAACCGACGTCCGTTGCTGGTATAATACATGTGGCTTAAAAATAGTTCTGCAACAAAGGTCCAATGGTACATGAAATACAAAATAGTTGCTTTTATTTTTGAGCTTTTGTAGAAAGCCAATGTAATCATCGATATGTTCCAGCACATCAATCATCAACAAAAAATCAGCCGGGGCGGTATCTAAAAAAAGGAAATCTTCGCAATAAAATTTAATTCGCTCATTTTCAAATTGCTTTGCAAGGCCGATTGCCTGGGGCGAAATATCATACCCTTTAAATGTTTTAATTTTCGGGTTTAATTTGCTCCATTCGTATAAGTTACCACCTGCACCACAGCCTGTTTCAACTACATCTAAAGGATGTAAACCATTCCTGGTAATAATTTTATCAATCAGTATTGACTTCATTTTTGCATCTTCAAAACCCCAGGATGGATTATTTTTAAGGTATCCCCCACTGGTATAAAATTCATTTGTACCCACTTTCATTTGCAACACTGTTTTTAAGTATAAAATTTTTATAGAAAGCCTTAAAATCAGCGGCTTTTACGATAAAAAAACTGTTTAAAGGAACTTCATACTCTATCACAAATATCCGTAATACAAAAAGTAAATAAACCAGGTAACCAACACTGCTTACTAATGCGGCTGCATTAATACCAAACAATGGTATAAAGAAAAAATCGCCCGTTACTACAAAAGCCAATGAAAGCAAGGCCCCTTTTATATTTATTTCTATCCTGTTTTTTCCGGCATAATGAGCAGTTAAAGTGTACAGCAGCGATAAAGCCAAAATGCCAGGTATTAAAAAGAGAAACGCCTGATACATTTTTTCAAAACTTTCTCCAAACACAAAAAGGAATATCGAATTACCAAATAATACCAAAAACAAACAGGCCATCATATAAAGCCACAACAAACATCTTGAAAGCAAGGTTATTAACCCAATTATCAGCCGCTTGTTACCTCCTGCAGTTAATGGAAATATCACACTTGCCAATATAGTGGGCAAAATAAAAAACATCTGCCCGAACTTTGACACCTGTATATAATTTCCGAGGTCATCGGCACTGCAATATCTTTTTACAAACCAGTAATCAATCCGGTATAACAGAAAAAAGATTAAGTTGGAGCCAAAGGCGATAAAACAGTAATTCAGCAATGCCTTAATTTCCGGCAATAAAATAAATTTTAACCTTTGATGTTTCAAAAATTTAATTTTCACTGTGGCCGCTAAAACTATCCCCAAAACCGGAATTGAACCAAAATAAAAATAAAAATAGTTATAATTAGTTACAAATGAAGAAACTTCAAATTCATCCAAAGCAAGCATCCAGATCAAAATAATATTGATGATGAAAGGGACAAGATTAGGAAGAATAAAATTGTTGCGGGCGTAAAAAAAAGCCGTGCTAAAAGAAACCAGCAGATTACCTCCAACAAAAGTGAAAGCAGAAAAAAGCAATAACTTTCCGGGAATGAGTTGTTCGTAATATGGTATTAAAACAAATACAAGTAATACCAACACGCCAGCTACTAAAGACCATAGTATAGAAAAGCCAAACAATTTTGCTGAATCTATTTCATCCCTTGCAACAAAATAAGTAATTCCCGACTCCATACCTAAACCGGTAAACAAAATGATCAGTGAGTAAATATTCATTACATAGTACATCACCCCGCTCAACATGGCCCCAAAATGCCTGGCTATACAAATATTTAAAAAAAACAAAGAAATAAAATAAAGCCCACGCCAAATAATACTTTGATATAAAATTTTCCTTATTGACATCTTCCTTTTATCAGCCCCGTTTATTTACGAATAATTGTATTTGACGGATATTTATATTTGCAAGATATTCAATTTAAATACCGTTCAGGAAATAAATTAAGTGGGATTATACGAAAGGGAAAAAAGCTGTATAACATTGGAAATCAAATTCCGGGGTTGACACACTTTTTAGAAAATCACGATAACCAGGTATTAAAATGATGACGGGTTACAATTGACTTAATGTAATTTTTATTCAAAAACTTGCCCATGTCTCTATTGCAAAAATTAAATACTAAAGCTAAAACGGAAATCAACACCGGCTTTGGCGCTAATACTACGGATTATGGAGGACGCTTTGTAAACAAAGATGGCAAACCCAATATTGAAAAAAGGGGAATTAGCTTTTTTGAACGAATGAGCTGGTACCATACACTGTTACAACTTTCCCGCTGGAAATTTCTGTGCTTATTATTAAGTTTTTATGTGCTGATGAATTTAATATTTGCCGGCATCTATTTTGCCATTGGCGTTGAAAACCTGGAAGGCATCAGGGCGAATAGCAGACTGCAGGAATTTGGTGAGGCCTACTTCTTTAGTGCGCAAACTTTTACAACAGTTGGCTATGGCCGTATCAGCCCGCATGGTTTTGCCACCAGTGCAGTAGCTGCCCTGGAAGCATTGATCGGGCTGCTGAGTTTTGCCATTGCGACCGGTTTGTTTTATGGACGGTTCAGTAAGCCAAAAGCATTTTTGCGGTTTAGTGAAAATGCAGTGATAGCGCCATTTAAAGATGGCATCGCTTTAATGCTGCGGGTGGCTCCCTATAAAAATAATAATCTCTCTGAAGCAGAAGCGAAGGTAACGGCCGGAATGATGATGGAAGATAATGGAGTAATGCGCAACCAGTTTTTCCAAATGGAGCTGGAGTACCACAAAGTAAACTCACTCTCCTTAAGCTGGACAATCGTACACCCGATCAACGAAAACAGCCCCTTTTATAAATTCTCAGCGGCAGACTTTGCAGGTACCGACGGAGAGATCCTCGTTTATGTTAAAGCATTTGACGACATGTTTAGCAATACCGTGGTTGCCCGCACTTCATATACGTTAAAAGAAGTGGTAGTAGGCGCAAAGTTTGTTCCTATGTATCACCGGGATGAAGTACACAAGCGAACTATTTTAGACCTTGAAAAAATAAACAGCTTTAAAGCCATAGATGTTAGCGTTGCTTTCTTGAAGGTTGATGGTTGAAGGTTGATGGTTGAAGGTTGAAGGTTGAAGGTTGGTGGTTGGTGGTTGATGGTTGAAGGTTGAAGGTTGGTGGTTGGGGCATTCCTGTTTTGTTTTAATATACATAAATCCCCCCCATTAAAGTACCAGGCTGCAATGAGAAAGCAAATTACATTTCGGCCATGGTTTCGCGGTTGAATTTATTTCTATACTCAATGGGTGACAGACCGGTGATTTTTTTAAACGTATTCCGGAAAGCTTTTGGATCGGTATAGCCCACTTTGTACATCACTTCATTTACATTCTCCCGCTTCGACTCCAGGCTGTTTTTCGCCGCTTCAATTTTCACCCGTTGTATGTATTCCACCACCGTATTTGCCGTGGCTTTTTTAAACCTGCGTTCAAGGTTTCTCCTTCCCAAAGCCAGCATAGACGCCAGTTGATCCACCGTAATTTTATCCGGAAAATTGTTTTCAATAAATACCTGCGCTTTTTTTATCGGTTCATCTTCATGTTCTTTCTGTCCCTGGAAAATGGTAAATGACAATTGATTTTCTCTTTGAATTTCTATTGCAAAAACCTTGGCGGAAAGAACGGCTATCTCCCGGCCCGCATATTTTTCAATCAGGTATAAAATAAGATTCAGGTAACTAAAAGCTCCGCCACTTGAATAGATGCCCTGCTCGTCGGTAATGATTTTTTCTGTAACTAAATTTACCTCCGGGAACATTCTCCGGAAGTCGTTGGTAGCCATCCAGTGTGTGGCGCATTTTCTTCCATTTAACAAACCGGTTGAGGCCAGTATAAATGCACCCAGGCAAAGGCTGGCAACTTCGGCACCGGCATGATACTGTTTTATTATCCAGGGAAAAAAAGCCTGGTTGTTTTCCAATGCCATTTTAATATCACCATCAACAGCGGGTATAATTATCAGATCAGTTTTTTCCACCTCATCAATCAGCTGTTCGGTATTAACGGTAAATAAGCCACCGCTTACCTTAGTTGCTTTTGACAGTCCTACCAACTGCACTTTAAATAACGGGGGCGCTCCCTTGTCTTTAAAAAAAGCATTTACCTGGGTAAACAATTGGCGGGAGCCTTCAAGGCTGCCCAGTATAGCCCCTTCAGGAACCAGGATAGATATGTGTTTCATATTTCAAAAGTAGCATAAATCCTTGTCGCAATCAACCCCTGCATTAGCCGTTTTTACACCCTGCTATCCTGCGTTTAAGGTAATATATTTGTTAACCGGAATCTACCAAAGAGTGGCATATTCTTATTTAAACGTATTGATGCTATTCCTATATTTTACCACCTGAACTCAAAGAAATTCAACAGCTATTCTTAACTATAAACTACACATCATGCAAACCAAAACAGTCAATTACAGAATGTATGCACTCCTCGATTTATATGATATGCATACCGGTTTTTTCTTTAAGGCAGTTGATGGCATTTCGGACGATGACGCCCACAACCGGTTAAACACCAGGGCCAATCATATAGCATGGCTGGCAGGCAGCCTGGTACATGAACGGTATGAATTAGCCAATGAGTCAGGCATTGATGAAAAGCAAACCGACAACGGGCTTTTCGCAGATCACAAAGGTATTCGGGATGGCATTCAATATCCACCACTTGCTGTTTACAAAAATGACTGGCAACATATCAGCCCCATATTAAAGGATGCACTGGAAAATATAACTGATGAGCGATTGGATAAGCCTTTTGAAATGCCCGGTGAAACGATGAATTTTTATGACCTGGTATCATTTCTCACTTACCGCGAAGCCAACTGCATCGGCCAGATTGCTTTATGGCGCAGGCTATTGGGATATGAGGCTATGAAATATCAATAAAACCTGCTACATTGTTCAAGCATGAAGAAGGTGAGCCATATATTTATTAATTCGTGTAATTCGTGCTTTAAAATTCGTGCAATAAAATAGCAATTACGTCAATGTATGATAAACAAAAAACTAATTATCCCGGAAAACCATCACCTCTTTATTATACCGTTTCCTGTATTCAACCGGAGACAGGCCGGTAGTCCTTTTAAACATTGTTCTGAAAGCCTTGGTATCCGAATAGCCCACATCGTACATAATCTCGCTGATGTTTTTCCTGCTGGTTTCAAAGCCTTTTTTCGCCGCCTCAATTTTTACGCGTTGAATATAAGCGGATACCGTATTGCAGGTAGCTTTTTTAAATCTTCGTTCCAGGCTTCGTTTACCAACCGCAAACATGGTTGATAATTTATCAACGGTAATTTTATCCTGGAAATTATTCTCAATAAACTCCTGGGCCTTTTTTACGGATTCATCCTGGTGTTCCCGCTGTCCCTTAAACATGATAAAGGGCGACTGGCTGTGGCGGTCAATTTCTATCTCAAAATACTTGGAGCAAAATATGGCCATTTCACGGTCGGTATATTTTTCAACCAGGTACAGTAAAAGATTCCAGAAAGACAATGCGCCACCGCTTGAATAAATCCCGTCTTCCTCTGTAATTATTTTCTCGGATACCAGGTTAACATCGGGAAACAATTGTCTAAAGTCATCGGTCGCCCCCCAGTGTGTGGCGCATTTTTTTCCATTTAATAACCCGGTAGAAGCCAGTAAAAAGGAACCCACACAAAGGCTGGCAACTTCCGCCCCGTCTTTGTACTGTTGATTGATCCACGGGAAAAAATCCCTGTTTAAGTCGATCACCGCTTTCATGTCGCCATTTACGGCGGGTATAATGATTAAGTCCGTATGGCTGACATCCTTAAATGCATGATCCGGCGAAACGGTAAACATTCTGTCATACACCTGTGGCTCATTGGTTAAGCCCACCAGCTTTACATTGAAAACGGGGTGCTTGCCCATACCAGCTAAAAAATCGTTCACTTTGCAAAACAAGATGTAAGAACCTTCGATACAACTTAATGCGGCAGCGCCGTTGGGTACAAGAATGGATATATGTTTCATATTTCAAAAGTAATAAAAATATTGTCGCAATCAACCCCTTAAAAATGCGTTTTTGCACCCCGGAAAACTCGTTTGCCAACAATACATTTGTATGGAGAAGAAAATCAAGACGGATGCAAAATTGCAGCCAACATACCGGATATGTTTTAGCGGCAGGCACCGTGACAGCTCCAGGCTGGCACTACATAAAATGAACATTTAAAAAAGAGAAATTTATATCTTACGGGAAAGAAAATATTTTATTCAATCAGCAACCTAAACAATAATTAATGAAAATTCTAAAGAAAATAGCCATTGTGGTATTAGTCATTATCGCCATTCCATTAATCATCGCATTATTTATAAAAAAAGAATATGCAGTGGAACGGGAAATAACGATCAACAAGCCAAAGGCCGATGTATTTAATTATGTGAGGTATTTAAAAAACCAGGACCATTATAGTAAATGGGTGAGGATGGATCCCAACATGAAAAAGGACTTTAAAGGAACAGACGGAACGGTGGGTTTTGTGTATGCATGGGATGGCAATAAAGATGCAGGCAAAGGAGAACAGGAAATAACAAAAATAGCGGATGGGGAAAGAATAGAGGTAGCCGTTAGGTTTATAAAACCGATGGAAGGGACAGCGAGTACACCAATCATCACGGAAGCTTTGTCAAATACTCAAACAAAGGTAAAGTGGGGGATGAAAGGCATCAATAAATACCCCATGAATTTCATGAATTTATTTATGGATAAAATGTTGGGCAAGGACCTTGAATCAAGTCTTGTGATGCTGAAAGGAATATTGGAAAAATCTTAGTCAACTTCATTCCTTTTTAGGTAAAGGAAACATAACAAATTTCCTGTAAAATGAGCAAGGCCAACAGGTAAATGAGACTGCTTTGCAGAAGCATTTTTCTTATCCGTTAAGGAGTTGAAAATTGCACTTGTTGATATAATAACCATCAATAAAAATTGCAGGGAAAACCCCGTGAGTATTTGTGCATTCGTGGCAACAATTAAACGTCCGCCACCATTAAAGTAACTATTACCGTCCGTTGTACACCTGTCAAAATGTTAGTTATGGTAGAAGTATTTAAAACCAATGTTAAGAAAAAAGGACATGCGAAGATGTTGATTGAGCAGATAGAGAAAACCTTTTGTAACTATATCGTCAATTTCGACCTCGGAGATTGTGATAATATTCTTCGCGTAAAAAGCAAAACCGGAACCATACAATCATCCTGCCTTGTTGATCTTTTAAAAGAATTTGGATTTCATGCGGAGGTGTTGCCCGACCTCCCCTATCCCGTTGGAAACCCGGTTTTACCGGGAGCGATTTTTTAGCATCGGGCAAGCTTCGGATATCCGGTCAACAGATTTTTTCATGCATTGATGGCGTTATCAATAATCACCTAAACGCCTTGTTTTAAAACACGGCCAGCCAAACAAATACCACAAATGCAGCAAATGCCGTATTAATAAAATTAACGGCATCATTACCCAAATACTTTTTTCTTTCAAGCGTAGCACCTAAACCAGAGTCCATCAAATTACCAAGAGTGCCGGCAATTACAATCCCGGCAAACCCGCTATCGGTTCCAAAACCAATGGCGTACACTACAGCAATGAATAAACTTCCAATAATACCCAGGATGGTTCCTTCCAAACTTACCACACCATTTTCTCCACGGATATCGGGTTTAAAACCAAGTATATTGTAAAATCTTTTCCCATACACGGTACCCAGCTCCGATGAAAGCGTATCGGCCGTTGCAGAAGCCAGGGAGGCAGCCATCATCAATTGAAATAGTTCCTGCTGCTCCTTCAAAAGCCACGATAGTAAACCTGTTAGTCCTGCCACACCGCCGTTTGCAATTACCTGGCCGGCTGTTCTTCTTCCCTTATTTGTTTCCGCGGCACCCAACTTTTCTTTGGTAGTTATTTTCCATGAAGTAGCCAGGGTGCCCAGCAAAAAAAACAATCCAAGCATGGCGATGCCTGTATAGCCGGCGCCTATGAAAACACACCCGCCAATTATGCCACCGGCTATTGCCCCGGCCGGGGTTAACTTTTGCTTTTTAAC
>JANPIJ010000074.1:0-13219 GCA_031424955.1 Ferruginibacter sp.
GTTTTGGCTAAATTGAACACATAATTGCGATCACCGAAGGATTATGTTCAATAGCTGCCTGCTCAAGCGCTCCCGGGTATTGCTCTAAATTTACAATCACTTCTTTCTCCAGCTTTAATAAAACACTGCTTTCATTGCCTCCATCATTCACCATTGACCATTCACCATTCACTACCTCACCATTCACTGCTTCTTTTCTCAAAATACTTTTTATCCTCGCATGCGTGTACTGTACAAAGGGTGCGGTAAATCCGTGAAAATCGATGCTCTCTTCCGGGTTAAACACCATTGTTTTCTTTGGATCTACGCGGAGTAAATAAAACTTCATTGCACCCAATCCTAAAATGTCATAGAGATCCTTTAATTCTTCTGTAGTAAAATCTTTTACCTTGCCCAATTCCTCCGTAAGCCTTTGGGAAGTACTTACCATCTCATCAACTATTTCGTCTGCATCTACCACTGTGCCTTCCCGGCTTTTCATTTTACCTGTGGTTAATTCCACCATTCCGTAACTCAAATGAAAAATACTATCCGCATTGGGCATACCCAATTTTTTGCAGATCAATTGCAGCACTTTCATGTGATAGTTTTGCTCATTGCCAATCACATAAATGCTTTGGTCAATTTTGTATTGATCATATTTCTGCATGGCCAGGCCAATATCCTGGGTGATGTAAACGGACGTGCCATCCTTTCGCTGCACTAATTTTTCATCCAATCCGTCGGCGGTTAAATCAATCCAGATGCTGCCATCTTCTTTTCTAAAAAATATTTGTTTGTCAAGCCCCTGTTGAACAATGTCTTTACCTAATAAATACGTATTGCTTTCGTAGTAGATTTTGTCAAAGTCGCAGCCAATCCGCTGGTAGGTAATATCAAAGCCTTCATACACCCAGCCATTCATTTTTTTCCAAAGCTCAATTACTTCGCGTTTTCCTTCTTCCCAATCCAGCAACATCTGTTTGGCTTCTGCCATTATTTTGGTATTATTCCTTGCTACCTCTTTTATTTCATCCTGTAGTTTCTTTATCTTTTCTTCATCTTTTACTTCATCCAGTTTGGTTAATGCAATCAGCAGTTTATCCAGTTTCTCCAGTTCGGGGCCGGTAAAATCACAGAGGTCCGCCATTTTTATTTTGTTGATCAGTACCTGGCTTTCCGCTTTCAGTTCATTTTCAAATTGTACATAATAATCCCCTACCAAATGGTCACCTTTCAAACCGGTTGACTGCGGCGTAGCGCCGTTACCATATTTCTGCCAGGCAATCATACTCTTGCAAATATGTATTCCCCGGTCGTTTACAATACAGCTTTTTATTACTTCGTAGCCATTGGCTTTTAAAATCTCCGCCACGCTCCACCCCAAAAAAATATTTCGTAAATGGCCAAGATGCAAAGGTTTGTTGGTATTGGGTGAAGCATATTCCACCATTACTTTTTTACCATTGAGTGGTTTTTTGCCATAACAAATATCCTGGTGATGGTCTTTCAGCAATGATATCCACCAGGCATCGGCGATCGTAAGGTTTAAAAATCCTTTGATGATATTGAATTGAGTAAATAAGTCCGGGTAACTGCTGACGAGTTTTTCACCCAACTGATTACCAATGGAGTCCGGAGATAATTTCAACGATTTCACCAATGAAAACATTACCACCGTGTAGTCGCCTTCAAATTCAGGCTTTGTTTGATTGATCTGGAAATCTTTTTCAGTAAACGGTTGATTAAATACAGCCGATAAACTTTCTAAAACGCTTTTTTGAATGGTACTTACGATAGACATGCTGCAAAAATAATGAAATGAAGAACATATTATTTGGTATAAATGCCTGCTTCATCAAAACGGGCGATTGTACACGCTGCCTTCCATATTTTTTATTTCTTAATTCCTAATTCTTCATTCCTCATTATTCAATACCTTTGCGCCCATTTTAAAATTATGATAAGCGTAAATAATGTAACCCTTGCATACGGCAAGCGCGTTTTATTCGATGAAGTTAATATCAGTTTTACCAAGGGCAACTGCTATGGTGTAATCGGTGCCAATGGTGCAGGTAAATCTACCTTTATAAAAATCCTGAGCGGTGAGATTGAACCTAATAAGGGGACAGTTGATATTACTCCGGGTGAGCGAATCGCTACCTTAAGGCAGGACCAGTTTGAGTTTGATGAAGAGACCGTGTTGCAGGCGGTAATGATGGGCCACAAAAAAATGTGGGATATCATGATTGAAAAGGATGCCCTTTACATGAAGGAAGATTTTACAGAAGCAGATGGTATGAAGGCAGGTGAGTTGGAACACCAGTTTGGCGAAATGGGGGGATACACTGCCGAAAGTGATGCAGCCCAGTTTTTGAATGAACTGGGAGTAAAAGAAGAAATGCACCAGGTGTTGATGAAGGATATAGCGGCCAACCTGAAAGTAAGGGTATTGCTTGCACAGGCATTGTTTGGCAATCCCGATATTTTATTACTGGATGAGCCTACCAACAATCTGGATGTGGAAACCATTAGCTGGCTGGAAAACTTTTTGGCCGATTACCAGAATATTGTACTGGTGGTAAGTCATGACCGTCACTTTTTGGACGCGGTATGTACCCATGTGGCGGATGTAGACAAGAAGAAAATTAAAATTTATACAGGTAACTACACTTTCTGGTACGAGAGTTCTCAACTGGCTGCCCGCCAGGCTTCTGATAAGAACAGGAAGATGGAGGATAAGAAGAAGGACCTGTTGGAATTTATCGCCCGCTTTAGTGCCAATGCATCCAAATCAAAACAGGCAACCTCCCGTAAAAAGGCACTGGATAAACTGGTGTTTGAAGATATCACACCCAGCAACCGGAAATACCCGGGAATTATCTTTAAACCGGAGCGGGAAGTGGGCAATCAAATCCTCAATGTGGAAAAACTATCCAAATTACTGGATGGTAAACCATTGTTTAGCAATATTACTTTTGATATTGTAAAAGGGCAAAAGATTGCATTTCTTAGCAGAAACCCATTGGCTTTAACCACTTTCTTTGAGATCATTACCGGAAGAATAAAACCGGATCATGGTAAGTTCGAATGGGGAACAACCATTACATCGGCCTACCTGCCGAATGACAACACGGAGTTTTTCACCGGTTCACTCAACCTGATGGATTGGCTGCGCCAGTTTGTTCCACCTTATGTAAAGGATGTAGACGAGGATTTCCTCCGTGGCTTTTTGGGTAAAATGTTATTCAGCGGAGATGAAATACTTAAGAAAACAAATGTATTGAGCGGAGGTGAAAAAGTGCGTTGTATGATCAGTAAGATGATGTTGCAAAATCCTAACCTGGTAATATTGGATGAGCCAACCAACCACCTTGACCTGGAAAGCATTACCGCTTTTAATGATGGGATGCTCACTTTCCCGGGAGTTGTTTTATTGACTACACATGACCACCAGTTTATGAGTACCGTAGCCAACAGGATCATAGAAATTACACCAAAAGGAATGATCGACAGGTTGATGACTTATGATGAATACCTGGAAGATGAAAGAGTTAAAACATTAAAAGAGGAGTTATATAGTTAGGTGTAGCAAAGTGAAAAAAGTATTGCCGCCTGCGGGTATTGGAAAATTGTGTGAGCACCTGCAGGCAAAGCGACAAAGTCTTATCAATCTTGTTTTCAATGCTTTGGCATGATTTTTTGTGGGATTGATTTTGAACTAAAAATGATATAATGAAAAAAGGATTTTTATTGGCAGCTATCGTCTCCATAGTTGCTATTCCCAATGTTACCGCACAGAAAAGCAGATCTTTCAATTCCTCAGATTATGTTACTGCACTTGGAGTAAAGGTTTACCCTGCATCTGGTGGAGCTGCTGTTAGCATCAAACATTTTTTAAATAAAGGCATCGCACTGGAAGGTTTGGGATATGCCTGGGAAAGAGGTGGCAGGGTAACCGGCCTGTTGGAATTCCATTGGGATATTCCAGGTGCTCCAGGATTAAAATGGTATGTAGGGCCAGGTGTGCATGTAAGCTTTTACAACGATAAGCATTTTGATGGTTATAGAAATGAAGCAAGTTATGCGGCTGCAGGTTTGGATGGTGTAATCGGACTGGATTATAAATTCAATAAAATCCCGCTTAACCTATCTGCTGACTGGCAACCGTCATTTGACTTTGGAAGCCGCCGTTACAATGGCTTCGGTGGAGATTTTGGTGGCATCGCCGCCCGTTATACGTTTTAAGAAGCGAACTGTAAAAAATACTGTTAAAAAAATATCCTGCTGAAAAGCGGGATATTTTTTTAAGTTTACTAAAACAGAATTAAATTACCTTCGCGGCTATTTTTTCTATGGTTAAAAATGGCATTCTATCGCTGATTGATTTTTTCTATCCACCTTTTAAAAGATTGATGCCAATCAATACTTTTCGCTATGCTGCATGCGGAGGTGCAAATGTTGCACTTGATATTTCACTCTTTTTTATTTTTTACAATTTTGTTTACCGCAAACAGGTACTCGAATTGGGATTCATCGCATTCCAGCCGCATATCGCTGCTTTTTTGTCCTCGTTTATCATCACTTTCCCGGTAGGGTTTTTAATGTCGAAATACATCGTATGGACCGACTCCAATATCAGGGGACATGTACAATTATTCCGGTATTTTGTAATCGTGCTGATGAACCTGTTATTCAATTATTTTTTTATCAAATTATTTGTTGAATATTTCCACATTTATCCCACCATTGCAAAACTGATGACAACGGTGCTCGTCATTATATTCAGTTATCTCAGTCAGAAGCATTATACATTTAAAGTAAAGGCACCCTGAAATTGGTTGGTCTTTTTCTTCTCAGTTAAAAACCAACCTGTTTACAAAAGGGTAAGGCGCTTCCCTGGCTTTGTTGTTTTATATTTCAGGAAGTGTGAAATCCACCGGTGATTTTCAGCGGTCATTATTGAATGAAAGGAAACAGATAGTTATGCCGCTATTTTGTCAATGATTTCAGCTATTCCTCTATTATTAAGTGCAAATGACTGGTATGCTAACTGTTGCCTGCCATTTTTTCACCCCAAATCCTTATGGCACAATCATTGAATATCTACCTCGAACAATAAAAATAAATTAATCATGGGAAAGATAATTGGAATTGATCTTGGAACTACCAATAGTTGCGTTTCCGTAATGGAGGGTAACGAACCCGTAGTAATTGCAAACGATGAAGGTCGTCGTACAACACCTTCCATTGTAGCTTTTCTCAAAAACGGCGAACGTAAAGTAGGTGATCCGGCAAAGCGCCAGGCTATCACCAATCCGCAAAACACCATTATGAGTGTGAAGCGCTATATGGGTCACAAGTGGAATGAGGTAACTACAGATATCAGTCATAGCAGTTATAAAGTAGTAAAAGGTGACAATGATACAGTTCGTATTGACATAGATGGCAGATTATATACACCACAGGAAATAAGTGCGATGATTCTTCAAAAAATGAAGAAAACTGCCGAAGACTACCTTGGTTCTGAAGTAACAGAAGCGGTAATTACCGTACCTGCATATTTTAACGATGCACAACGCCAGGCAACGAAAGAAGCCGGGGAAATTGCAGGGTTGAATGTACGCAGGATTATTAACGAGCCAACCGCGGCAGCTTTAGCTTATGGTTTGGATAAGAAGCACCAGGATCAGAAAATTGCGGTGTTCGATTTAGGTGGTGGTACATTTGATATCTCTATCCTTGAGTTAGGCGAAGGTGTATTTGAAGTAAAAAGCACCAATGGTGATACCCACCTGGGTGGTGATGATTTTGATCAGGTGTTGATGAATTGGCTCGCTGAAGAGTTTAAGAAAGATGAAGCGATCGATTTGCGTAAAGACCCAATGGCATGGCAGCGTTTAAAAGAAGCTGCTGAAAAGGCAAAAGTTGAATTGTCTTCTTCTTCAGAAACAGAAATTAACCTGCCTTATGTAACTGCGGTAGATGGCGTTCCAAAGCATTTGGTGAAAAAATTATCAAGGGCCCAGTTTGAAAAATTGTCAGATGAACTGTTTGCAAGGTGTTTGAAACCATGTGAACTGGCTTTGAAAGATGCGAACCTATCCATCAATGATATCAATGAAGTGATTTTGGTAGGCGGTAGTACCCGTATTCCAAAAGTGCAGGAAATAGTAGAGAAATTCTTTGGTAAAAAAGCGAACCGTAGCGTTAACCCTGATGAAGTGGTTGCAATTGGAGCTTCTATCCAGGGTGGTGTATTATCCGGGGATGTAAAAGATGTATTGTTACTGGACGTTACCCCATTGAGCCTTGGTATTGAAACAATGGGTGGTGTAATGACAAGACTGATTGAAAGCAACACTACTATTCCAACAAAGAAATCAGAAACCTTCAGTACGGCAAGTGATAACCAACCTGGTGTGGAAATACACGTACTACAGGGAGAACGGCCTTTAGCTACTCAGAATAAAAGTTTGGGTAAATTTAATTTAACCGATATACCACCGGCACCACGTGGAGTACCGCAGGTAGAAGTTACTTTTGATATTGATGCCAACGGTATTTTGCATGTAACCGCTAAAGACAAGGGAACCGGCAAGAGTCATAATATCCGGATTGAAGCAGGTAGCGGACTTAGCAAGGAGGAAATTGAAAAAATGAAAAATGAAGCTAAAGCCAACGAAGCAACGGATAAAGCAGAAAAGGAAAGAATTGAAAAAATTAACCAGGCGGATAGTTTGATATTCCAGACAGAGAAACAACTTAAGGAATATGGTGATAAAATCAGTGCCGACAAAAAAGCCCCGATTGAGGCAGCCTTAAGCAAACTGAAGGAAGCACATAAATTACAGGATATCGCAGCTATTGATCCTGCTGTAGCAGAAATGAATGCAGCCTGGACAGCAGCCAGCGAAGAAATGTACAAAGCTACACAGGGTGATGGCCAGCAGCAGCCACAGGGCGGCGCTCCAAATGGTCAGCATCAACCCCAGGGCGATCAAACGGAAAATGTAACCGATGCAGAGTTTGAAGAAGTAAAATAAGTATCAGAAAAATACAATAAAAAAGCCGCAACAGTGATGTTGTGGCTTTTTTTATAAACTCTCCGATCATCTAATCAGCCTGGCATTGCTCCATTTCTTCGGTAATCAGTGTCCTCATAAAAGTATTCGTCAAAAGTACGTTGGGATGGAATTCCATTCTTCAAAATTTTGTATGCCATCCACAATACGGGAATCGGCGAAATTATAAACAGCAGTATAACCACCTGGTCAGAAAATCCGGCATAAGGTGTAAACTGGTACAAAAATGCGTAGGTTGTAACCAATATGACAGGCCATTTTATTTTTTTCATACAGTTGATTTTATCGTATACAAATTAAAAAAAATAATCAGCATCTTCAAATAAAGGCGAGGCATTTATAATCCGTAAACCTTCGGATTTGAAATGCACCTTTGTTAATGACACACAAGCCTCAAAGAATACCTGTTTAAGCGATATCATTGCATCTTCTGAAAAGGGTTCAGTAGTGTATTTCACCTGCACGCCGGTAGACGGGGATAGCCCGCTGTTAACCCTTTCCTAAAAGTTCAAACACATTTATTGCAAAATGTTTCTTTCTGACTATCTTTCCGCAAACAAATTACCTTGCATGAAACAATTTTCCATTGTATTAAATATAGTGTTGGTAGTTGCGGTTGCTTTCTTGTATTACCTGCATTTTACTTCTGCTAAAAATGTAATAAATAACAAACCTGCTAATAATTACAATTCACGGGACACTGCATTTGGAAAAAAAATGGTAGTTGCATACGTGGAGTTGGATTCTTTAAATAATAACGTAGCGTTTATCCGGCAAAGAAAAAAGGAACTGGAAGCGGAGCAGCGGGTAATAGCAAATGAATACGAAAGTGCTTATCACGAATTAACGGCTCTGAGAGATAATTTTCTAAAAAAAGGAAATTCTATTACGCAACAGGAGGCAGAAGCATTCCAGGAAAAACTGGGACTCAGGCAACAGGAAATAGAGCAGACCAAACAACAAAAAAGTCAAAAACTGGCGGAAAAGGGAGCAAGGATAATGGAGGATATGCAGGGTAAGCTAAAAGATTTTATGAATGAATATAATAAGCAAAAAAAATTCACACTAATATTTACAACCGGCACCGGGCTTGACTATTTCTTATATAAAGATTCTACATTAAATATTACTTCGGAGATTGTAAAGGGCCTTAATGATAAAATGAAGTAATATTGGCCGGGCTTTACTAATTGAGCTTCCGTTGCCTCGTTTTGTAATAATTCAATCAATTTATATATCTTCAGTCCCGTTTCAACTACGGGATTTTTTATGCCCGTGCTTATCAAACATACCAACATTAACTAAAATACTAACAATGACAGAACAGACTACCTCTTTTAAACCTTCTTTAAGTTTGTTTGATGCCACCATGATTGTTGCGGGCTCCATGATTGGTTCCGGGATATTTATCGTAAGTGCGGATATGTTAAAAGATGTAGGTAGTGCTGGCTGGTTACTAACTGCCTGGCTGATCACCGGCTTTATGACTTTGACGGCTGCACTTAGTTATGGAGAGTTGAGTGCGATGTATCCCAAAGCAGGAGGGCAATACGTATACTTGAAAGAGGCGTACAATCCATTGATAGGGTTTTTGTATGGCTGGAGTTTTTTTGCGGTAATTCAGACAGGTACTATTGCGGCGGTAGCGGTTGGCTTTGCCAAGTTCGCGGGCTACTTTTTTCCTGCTTTAGCCTGGGAAGATATCAATACATTCAATGTATTGGGGTTATCCATTCATTACGCACAATTAGTTGCTATCGGGTTGATCATATTCCTCACTTTTATTAACACAAAGGGTATCGAAGCAGGAAAGATCATCCAGACTATTTTCACTTCTACCAAACTGGTATCGTTGTTTGGTTTAATCATAGCAGGTTTTATTGCTTTTAAATGGGATGTATGGCGGGCTAACTGGGAAAATCCATGGTTAATGCAGCATCTTACTAAAACGGATGGTGTCATCAATTTTGAACCACTGGTAACCGGCGTCGCTTTGGGCGCTATGGCCAGTGCGATGGTTGGCAGTATTTTTAGCAGCGATGCATGGAACAATGTAACATTCATAGCCGGTGAAATAAAAAATCCGAAAAGAAATATCGGGTTGAGTTTGTTTTTTGGAACATTGATTGTGACGGTAATTTATATTTTAACCAACGTGGTTTACCTAGCTACCGTACCATTACACGAGTTGGCTTTTGCAAAAGATAACAGGGTGGCGTTAAGTGCTTCTGAAGCCATTTTTGGGAGTAGTGGTACCATTATCATCGCAGTAATGATTATGATATCTACGTTTGGTTGTAACAATGGATTGATACTGGCCGGTGCCAGGGTTTACTATACCATGGCCAATGACCAGTTGTTTTTTAAACAGGCGGGCAAATTAAATAAAAACATAGTTCCTGAGTGGGCTTTATGGATTCAGTGTGCAATGGCCTGTGCGCTTTGCCTGAGCGGAAGGTATGGCGATCTGTTAGACATGGTTTCGTTTATTGTAGTGATATTTTACGTACTTACCATTGCGGGGATATTTATTTTGCGTAAAAAATATCCTGATGCAGACAGGCCCTATAAAGCATTTGGCTACCCGGTATTGCCTATCATTTACATTTTGATGGGAATTAGTTTTTGTACGTTGCTGATATTGTATAAACCGCAGTTTACATGGCCGGGCCTTATCATCACACTGATTGGCATTCCTTTGTATTATCTTGCAGTCAGAAATAAAAAATCAACTGAATAATATTTTCCCGGATTATGATTAGTAAAATTTGTAACGATATTTTTGATATAAGTATACTGGATTATCATATTACAGATGATGTGGATGCTCCTATTCAAAATCCATTTGCCGTAAATACGATTGAACATTTATTGTACGCAAAAAACTGGGTAGACACGGTGCAGTGGCACCTGGAAGATATAGTGCGTAATCCCGTAATTAATCCCGTGGACGGACTTGCATTGAAAAGAAGGATTGATGCATCCAACCAGGTTAGAACCGATATGGTGGAATATATTGACAGCTACTTTTTATTGCAATATAAATCTGTTAAGCCCAAATCAACAGCCCGGATTAATACCGAGAGTCCCGCATGGGCCATTGACCGCTTATCTATACTGGCGTTGAAGATATATCACATGAACCGGGAAATTCACCGGGACGATGCCAGTGCAGCTCATATCATCGCATGCACCGATAAACTGGCCATATTGCTTGAACAAAGAAAAGACCTTTCAACAGCAATTGATGAACTGCTGGAAGATATTGCCAATGGCGATAAATACATGAAAGTGTATAAACAAATGAAGATGTATAACGACCCGGGGCTGAACCCGGTGTTGTATCAGCAACAAAATAAGTGAGATGTCTGATGCCCGCCCGGCTAAACACCGTACGGACGGGACTGATTTGATGATGTCTGATTTTGGGCAGTTTAACTTATGGGAAATTCTTTCATCTTTTGGAAACCTGGTATTCTATTTAATGTATTAGTCTTTAACAGAAAATATCAGGAGCCTGAAGACGAAAAAAATCAGACATCGAAAAATCAGATATCAGACATCATTAAATCAGACATCAACAAATCAGCCCCGTCCGAACGGTGTTTAGCCGGGCGGGCATCAAACATTCAGATTTTTGCCCACTCCAAAGCATATACTGGTTATTCGTTTCTCCTCCATGGGAGATGTGGCTATGTCGGTACCGGTGATTAAGCAGGTATTGCAACAAAACCCGGCACTGCAAATCACCATGGTGTCTAATGCTTTTTTTTACCCCCTGTTTAAAGACCTGGAACGATGTAATTTTCATCCCGCATTTTTGAAACAACAACACAAGGGATTAAACGGTATGTATCGTTTATTTAAAGAAATAAACAAGTTGGCCGTATTTGATGCCATTGTGGATTTACACAGTGTATTGCGCTCTCATATATTGACCTCTTTATTTAAATTAAAAGGTGCTAAAATCGCGGCCCTTGACAAGGGGAGGGATGAAAAGAAAGCACTCACCCGGAAGGAGAATAAGGTGTTTAAACAGCTTACTCCCATGCATGAAAGATATGCAACAGTTTTTAGACAGGCGGGGGTATTGGTTGTATTGGATGAAAAGATTCCGGTGTATCAAAAAAAGCAGGTACCGGAAGTAGTAAAGTCTGTCTTTTCTTCCGGTAAGAAAGTGATCGGTGTAGCTCCTTTTGCCCAGTATAAGGAGAAGATGTACCCCATTGAAAAGATGAAATCAGTGGTAACACAATTGGCCGCCGCAAATAATACCATCCTGCTATTTGGCGGCGGAGAGGCGGAAGCAGCTATTTTACAGCAATGGGAAGCCGGCATTTTTTCAGTATTCAATATAGCAGGCAGGTATTCTTTTGAAGATGAACTGGCCATTATCAGCAACCTCGATAGTATGATCAGCATGGATTCGGCCAATATGCACCTGGCATCTCTGTTCAATGTGCCCGTGGTGAGTATCTGGGGGGCCACCCATCCTTATGCGGGCTTTTATGGTTGGGCGCAGGGTGAAAAAAATATTGTCCAGATTGACCTCCATTGCCGGCCCTGTTCGGTATTTGGCAATAAACCTTGTCACCGGGGCGATCATGCCTGTATGAATTGGATTGGGGAGGAAATGATTGTTGAAAAGATAACCCTCATCCCCTCCCGATAAAAAATCGGAACCTTGTTCCGGGGAGTTATTTGCAGACTCAGCTTTGGTGTTTCAACCTGGTCATCCCCGCAAAAATCTCAAATCCATTATATCCTAAATTAGCTAATTTCGCCACCACAAATACTCAGTAATATGCAAAAGATTTCATTGGCGATACATGGGGGGGCGGGCACCATTCTAAAAGAATTGATGACACCGGAATTGGAGAAGGCTTACCTGCAGGGATTAGAAGCTGCATTGGAAAGAGGTTACCAGGTATTGGCAGGTGGCGGGTCTGCCGTAAATGCGGTTAAAGCGGCAGTGGTTATTTTGGAAGATAATATTTTATTTAATGCCGGGCGTGGTTCCGTGTTTACCAAAGATGAGCTACAAGAGATGGATGCCGCAATAATGGATGGAAAGGATTTGGCAGCAGGTGCTGTAGCAGGAGTTCGGAATATTCGTAACCCGGTAAACCTTGCCGAGGCAGTGATGCGTAACAGCGACCATGTTTTATTAAGTGGAAAAGGAGCAAACGATTTTGCCTTGAAACAAGGCTTTCCCCTGGAACCCGATGCCTATTTTTTCTCCCAATTCAGACATGACCAGTGGATGCAAATGAAGGATAGTGATAAATATGCGCTAGATCATTCCAGTCAGCAGACCGCCAATTTAATAACGGAGAAAAAATTTGGCACCGTAGGTGCAGTGGCCTGTGATGTGAACGTTGATATTGCAGCCGCAACCAGTACAGGCGGCATGACCAACAAACAATTTGGCCGAATTGGTGATAGCCCGTTGATCGGGATTGGTACTTATGCCAATAATAAAACCTGCGCCATCAGTTGCACCGGGCACGGAGAACCTTTTATTAAAGCGGTTGCAGCCTATGACGTAAGTTGCCTGATGGAATACAAGGGCATGAGTTTACAGGAAGCGATGAACGAAGTGGTGAATAACAAATTGCCAAAATTGGAAGGAGAGGGGGGGATGATTGGAGTGGATGCTACAGGAAACCTTGCGTTGCTTTTTAATAGTGCAGGAATGTACCGCGGGGCTAGAAGTAGTGATGGGATTAGTTTTATAAGTATTTATAGAGAGTTGGGGGATGGTTAATAAGGTAAATAAAGTAAATAAAGTAAATACAGTAAATAGGGTAAAGACAGTAAAGACAGTAAATACAGTAAATACAGTAAATACAGTAAATACAGTAAACAAAGTAAATGATGTAATTAATGTAAATAGGGAAAATTAAGATGGAGGATAAGGTAAAAGAATTTGCGGAGTTATCAGTTAAAAAATAACCGTAGCAAGCACCATGGATTTAGGAACTTATACAAACTATCAATCAAAAATTTAGCAAAAATGAGCAGCGATAATTTTGGATTTGAGGACCTGGAGTTGTGGAAAAAAGCGAGAGAATTTAAGAAGGAAATCCGTGACCTTACTAAACAGTTCCCAATAGAAGAAAAATTCAGACTTACTGACCAGGCCATCAGAAGTT
>JANPIJ010000075.1:0-41050 GCA_031424955.1 Ferruginibacter sp.
TATTTTTAATCAAATCAAAACCGGGTGAAAGACAGTTTACCCGGGCATGACGCGTTGTTTTACTTAATGTTATTTAAATAATCCTTTCGGCTAAAACCGATTTTGTTATTGTTTATTTTAATCCCCGCCCTAAAGGACCGGGCAATTAAAATCATTAATTAATTGACATTGGGTTATAAGGAAAATAAATTCAGCCCTTATTACCATCCCGGCTTTCAACTTCACGGATTTATTTTTAACCCGGTTTATTGATGGCTGTATCATAGATACTCTTTGATAGCGGCCATATTCCGAACCAGCATAAAAAAAGGGAGACGGAACATTATCTATTCCTTAAGCTTTTAACAACTATTTTAGCTTATAATTTTCATCCACTAAATTGTCCTATGAAAACATTCAGTCTTTTAGCGCTATTACTTACCATCACTACCACCTCATTTACACAAATAAAGAAAGGCCAGTTTCTCACCGGCGGTACTTTCAATTTCGAATCAACAAAAAGTGAAAGTTCAATTAATCCGACCTACCAATCAAACAACTTCTTTTTATCTCCAAATATTGGTTACTTCATAATTGATAAAATGGCAACAGGTTTGAGAATTGATTTCAGATCATATAACCTTAAAACTGAAAATTTGGAAACCCACCAGGTTAATACTTCTCTTTCACCTTTCCTGCGGTACTATTTTTTACCAATACCAAAGAAAGTAAATGTATTTTTTGATGTTAGTTATATACACCATAAAAGTAAATGGAGTAGTGACTCTAATCCTGGTTACTTTGAAAAAACCAGGGGTTACTATTTGTCTGCCGGGCCCTCTATATTTTTGACAAATCAAATAGCTTTGGAATTTACGTTAGGATATAAACAAACCACATCAGACAATTTCGGTAACACCAAAGAAAACAGATTAAACAGTGGATTCGGCTTACAGGTTCATTTTGGAAAAATAAAGAACAAAACCAAAATATAATATGGCCGCCAACAATGCCCACCTTATTTTTATTCCGCCTTTAAGAAATCCTAAAAGTCAGCACTGCTTACTTCGCATGCCCGCCTCACTTCCTGCACCGTAGCCGGTGAATCAAGGCGGAAAAGACCATTTAAACCCCGCTCCAATCTTGATGCCCTTACCGCCGCTTTAACCGCAAAGAAAGCCGTTACCGATAATACCAGTGGCGGTTCCCCAATTTCTTTGGACGATAAAATATCCGTTGGGCTTTCCGGAACATTTGAAGCAAGATCACGCGGAAAAAGATACACATTCATTTCCAACGGTATACTTGTGGTGGCGGGTGGTTTATAGGTCCATGTATTCAATGTATTCAGCCGCCCTTCATTCACGCCTTCCGTTTCAAATACTAATTTTTCAGATAACACATATCCAATCCCCTGCACAAAGGCGCCTTCCACCTGGCCTATATCAATAGCGGGGTTCAAACTCCAGCCGGCATCGTACACTACATCAGCGCTTAATATTTTCGTCTCCCCGGTTAAAATATCTACTTCAACTACCGTACAGGCTGCTGAATAGGTAAACCCGCTAAAAGAATCAAACGCCCCCGGCTGCCCGTTTTGATCGCAGGTATAACCCGGAATCACCGGTTGCTGATCAATGGGTTTAAAAGTAAGATTAGGAACAGGTGTTTCGCCGCCGGTGATGGGCATGGCAAGGCTGCACATTAAACTGATACGATATTGATAAGCCAGTGCAACCAGGTTTTGCCAGATGATAGGGTGCCTGGCCGTTTTACTGGTTGGTTTGGCTTTCCATCCCGTTACACCATGGTTCCAAAAGTCGATGCCCTGGTTTACACACCAGGCATTCCCATTTGTTTTCAGCATATCGTAGCCAAATTCAGTTATCCGCGACCTCATTTGTTCGCATACCCGCTTCACCGCTTCGGCACTGTAACAGGTACCGGTAGACGCCCCCGTGCTGGTTGGGTTGGTGATGATATTTGTTTTGGGGCTTTCCACTTCAATCAGGGTCATCGGTACATTCAGAATATAAGAAGCTACCTGGCGAACTACTGTTAACAGCCCCTGTCCCATTTCAACGCCACCCTGGTGGATGATGATACTTCCGTCGCCCTGGTAAATGGAAAGAAAGGCGCCGGCCTGTTCAAGCATCGTAAGGTTATAGCCGGAGCCATACTTAACCGGAACCATGCTCAGCCCGCGTTTGCGCCATTTATTTTCGCGGTTATACTTTTGAACCTCCTTTAGTTTTTCTTCATACTTAGCAACTTTTTTCAGGTAGGCCCATACATCTTTCATATAACAATAGGTTAGCGGCTGCCCGAAAGGTGTTACATCTCCCCTGTTATATAAATTTATTTCCCGCACTTCTTCCGCTGTCATTCCAATAGAAAATGCAGCATCGTCCACCGCATTTTCCAGCATCACCTTACCCTGTACATCACCGAATGCCCGCATGGCGGTAGCGGGAGCCGTATTGGTTCGGCATACATCAATCTGTGCCTGGAAATTGGGAATCTGGTACGCATTATCTCCCCGTGTAATAATACAATTGGAAACGACAAATGAACAATCGTAAAATGCACCGCCGTCGCCCCACATTTTGTTGGAAAGTCCCTGGATGATTCCTTTGTTACCGGGAGTAGTTTCCCCCCTATCAATGGCAACCTGGTATTGTGCGTAATAGGCATGGCGCTTGCCAATCATACCGGTATCCTGTTCGCGGGTAAGTACCAGGCGAACCGGCCGTTTCAACGCTTTTGCAGCAACCGCCGCGGCGGCCGCTACAAAACGCGTTGGCTCGGTTTTTCCACCAAAGCCCCCGCCCACCGGTGGCACCTGCACATCGATGCTGTTGTATTGAACGCCCAGCACCTGCGCAACCGTTCCGTGAATGGTCATGGGACTTTGCGTGGAACACCGGATCAACATCCGGCTTCCATCCATAGGTTCTGCTATGGCTGCCTGTGTTTCCATATAAAAATGCGCCTGTCCCCCGGTCAACTGGGTAGATCCAACCACCTGGCATAGATTTCCATTCACCACTTCGGTATCGCTTGCTATCACTTTATTCAACGGATCCTTTTCTTTAACCCACCCAAGCTGGCTGCCCGGCCTCGTGATGCGCCAGATATGTGAATTGAAATTAGCCGATGTGGGATAGTCCGGAAATATACTGTTGTATTGAATCGCATCATCCAATCCAATTACGGGATTGCTCCACCAGCTTTGCCCATCCGCTGTTTTCTTAACCGGCGAATAGCCGACACAATTACCTGTTACATATTCTGCAATGGTGGCTGCATTTTGCTCATTATCGGCTCCCACCAATGCGATCGTTTGCCCCACATAATTCACCTGGCTGGAAGCAAACACCGGCTGGTCCGACCCCATGCCCTGCATGTTAAGACTTCCATTTTTAAAAAACTCACTTGTTACTAAATCAATAAACCCCGGAAATTTTTCCGACAAATGGTGACGTAATTCGTCGGACCCTACCCCGCCTTTTTTACCGGGGATGATAAAATAATAGTTGGCCAGTGCCCTGGTACTCTGCACCAGGGCTCCATTTACCGTATTTACCGGAACGGCTAATTCATGGGTATAATGTAATTGCCCCGATGCCTGTTCAACAGCAGTAAATTTTACAAAAGGCCTGGAAACAGGCGCTTTAAAATCCTGCCTTTTATAATGCTGTATTCCGTTGCTCAAGGGCCATCTGCCCCAGGTAATGGTACCACTTGAACTGATGCCCGGCGGTACAAAAGCCCCTTTCTCCAGCAACGTTTTTACGATTGCCTTGTATAGGAATGTAGTAGCCAATTGTAACCTATATTCCTCTGTAAAACCTTCATCGGGCAATCCCTCCATCCGCTTTTTCCATTGTTTGATTACCGCTGCTGCCTCTTTGGTAAGCGAAGCCATCAACTGCGGAAAAAGTTCCAGTGATAATGATTGTCCGCCAAGTAGCTTTTCTGTTTCAACGGCACGCCATGGATAGGGTGCCAGTCCGCCAAATACCAGGTTGACCGCTTTTATTTTGAGCGACTTTTCACACTGTATTAAACAGGTTGAATTTACGATACTATGTGCGTTGACATCACGCAGGGCTGTTTTTTGCGCCAGCACCACATCGTTGGTTCCTCCGAATGGAATATAAAAAGATACCAGCACCATCCGGGTGGCCAGGTCTGGCTGGCCAATGATCAGCATTGCCAGTTCTTCAATGGTGCTGCTTTTAATATTTGCAGACTTACCCGGATCGATATATTCAATATTGGTGTCAATGGCTGCAAGGGCAGTGAGCAGGTCTGATGGAAACGGATTACCGGTGCCTTTGGCGATATGCTTGAATACGAGCATGGCGTTGCCACCAATAGATGCCGCATTTCGTACAATCCGGCCGGCAGTACGTTTAGCCATAAAAAGCGCAGCGCCCCAGGGCGTGGTCTCCGGGTCCCGCCCAATGGGGATATTCCGTGCGTATTTTATTAGGGCATTCTCTAAAATTAAAATGAGATCCGTATAAGTTGTTCCGGAAGATATTTTTATGCCTTTGGCTGATAACCCCGGAGAAGCGTTCAGTTCGGGAATTAACCGGATATCGATCAATACCCGGGCATCCAGAAATTCATCTTTATAGATACCGTATGATGTATTGGCATGAACGATGTAAGGCTGATTCTTACTAAATTTTTTCATCACGCTCACCAGTTCCTTTAATGAAACGGGGCTGATCCACCGCTGTGATTCATTTTGAATAGATACTACTTTCACTGTTTCCCTTGCTTCGGGGGGAAAAGGAATGACGATAGAGGAGGCCGGTTTTTGTGACTGCACGGAATCATCCCCGATACACTCCATCCGCTCCGCTTCATCCTTTGCAGTCCAGTCGGATGCAAAAGTTTTCATCCCGGTTAAAATGGGCCGATACCCCGTACACCGGCAGATATTGCCATCAAATATATCTTCAATTTCCTTTTTTGTGGCCTTCGGATGATTGGCGATAAACTCCGACATATTCATCACAAAACCTACTGTACAATACCCGCATTGAGTACCGTTATTCAGGGCCAGCCGGTGCGCTACAGGGTTCATTCCCTCATGACTTAAATTGGAAGGATGAGGCGGGACATCTGCCTTTAACAAAAGATGGGGTGGCCCCGTTTGTTTTAGTGCTTTTCCAACTTCCACATATACCTGTTCCCTTTTTACCTGTGCTTCATGATAAGCTTCAACAACCAGCGGTGGCAACGGCAGATCTGCAGGGCAGGCACCGCGGCTCGAAGCTTCTGTATGGGTGAGATACAGGGGATTGGGGCGCCTGGCTGCTCCGGTTCCTTCTACCGTACTAATGACCATGCCGTTGACAGCAACCAATGGGCGAAGGCATGAGTTAATGGCCCGGTGTTCCGCCTTCTTTTCTATTTCATTCCAGTGAGATAATATAACCGTACAACCACCGCAGCCACCTTGTCCGCAGGGCTTTTTAGGACCAGCCAAATGGACTTCGGGTGAACGGAGATAATCAATCAGTAAGGTATCGATATTGGGCTCTTTAATAACAATATTTTGACCATTCAAAAAAAACGATATGGAATTTTGCATACTACTTATTATTTAAAACACTTTTCAATATGATGATTAACTGCACATTAAAATGTGCCATGATCCTGGGGTAATGCCGCAGGCTTTATTTTTTTTCCTTTCGTTTTAAGTACTTTCATTCTTTTAAAAGGCATGCCACCCCTAAGCGCAATATGCTCTACGCCTTCATAATTCTGCGCATAACTGCCTCCCTCTGAAACAGTTTTCCATTGCCAGTAATAGGTTAAGGCCAGCGAAACCTGTAATGAGAAGTCTGTTGATACCGACTTTGCAGGACTGTAAGCAGTGCCACATTTTAAATTGGTATAGTATTTAATCCATGCGGGCTCATTGGTTTGAGTAAGGTATTTCATAGAGCCGTTAGGTAAGGTATCACCAATGAACGCCTCATCGGGAACAAGTGCGGCAAACTGCGGATATTCTGCCGTGGCATGGCATGACATACAGGAGGCGGTATTCAAATCCACGGGGCCATCCAGCCTGCCTCCCCACCCAAGATGTTGCGGTGGCAGATCGGCGGAAGGATTGATAAATGTCTCCTTCAAAGAATCGTTGATCATGGTTTTAAGGGCCGGGTAAGGATTGATCCAGTTGGTCTTATACCCCGGGTCATTCCCAAACTGGATACCCACCGGCACTAAATTCATCACCCGGTCCTTCATTGCCTTACCATTGTTCAAATTTCCGTTATAACAAAAATTTCCAAATACCCAGCCGGTACCATATTTGTCGGCCCTTTTGTCTTTTACCATTATATCCATCTGGATCAGGTTGACCGTTTTTACGATCCTGTTGGTACTATCGTTAAAAGTAGGGGTAATGTAGGCTAGTCTTGAATAGGGGTTTTTGAGATATGGTACCTGTGATGAATCCAGTTCTGTATACAGGAATTTGAATATGACAGTCCCCTCCGGGAAACCACCTTTAGGAGCCTGCGTTACAAAGGGATCGGGATCCGTTGCGGTATTCCACATTTTATATAAAGTATGGCCCGCAAAATCATTGTAATAACCCAATGCATACACCTGGCCCGGACTTTTTTGTTCGGGGCCCAATTGATATGGGTTAACCTGGGCTTCCTTGGCAAGACCGTTAAAACCCTCGCTTGCCAGAGGCCCATAGTGCAACCATGGCATGTGGTACCAGTCCCGTTTTTTATTATCCTGGGCAACAAAATCTTCCGCTATCATTCCTTCAAAGCAGTAATCCCTTGCAGCCAGTAACCAATCCATCCATTTACTTTTATCATCAAAGGGAAGTTTGAAAAAGGCAGGCATTTTATCTGCATCCGGTGCCACGGCAGGATAATCCTGGCTAAGATTAAATATTGTATTGCCCGGGTAGTTTTTCAGAAATACATCAACAGGCACCATTGCTCCAAAATCAGGAAACCTGTTTGACTCAGGCTCTTCCCCGGTTGCTGGTTGCTCATTAATGGCTACAGTGGGTGTGGTTGGAGATACTCCACAGTTCAGGAAAAAACATATTCCAACGATAAATATGCTTATCCATACAAATTGATACTTTTTCATCAGTTCAGTGATTGAATTTAAATTAATAATAACTTGTATGGAGACTGAGGTAAGGGGCTATAATAAACACGTCATGTATGCTGCATCCATATTGCCCCGATGGCCTGGCAGAAGTTTATGGCAACGGTAAAGTGAGGTAAACATGTTTCGGTACGCCCCTTATGTATTATCTATTGAACATAAGTACCGGGCAGAGTAAGGGAAAGATGTTTTAAGTTTTATTGGTGAAAAGTTTTGCTTACTGGTTATACGCAACGGGTGATAAATGTATATAATTAATCAGCATTATCAAAACATTATTTAAACAAAATATTTAATAATTCAATTATTGACCGGCCATTTTAAAATGCCTGCTTACCATTGATGCCCCCTGCCCTTAGCCCCGGCTCTAATAAATTCAGTGACAAAATAAATAAAAACATGGAAACCCTTATGCTACGCAAGAGGTACAAAAGTGAACTTGTTCAAACCTGCTACCAATAATCAAATTGCATTAGTGATTCGGGTTCGCCAGGCTATTATTCAACTAAGTTTTTAAAACTGGTTATTAACGCCACGATTGAAATAAACGAATTATACGATGCACCATAAAGAGAATTGTTCAGTAACCAGCCCGCCGCAGTATTACTTGCCGGCTTTCTTTTATTTTGAATAAATTTGCAGCAGTCCAAAAAGAAAGGATGGGTGTTGCTTAATCCGTAAAGAGATAAAAATTGGAAGGAGTGATGTATACCAGGATTATCTTCTTACAACATTACATTGGAAATGATTTATAAAAAGATTCGCTTGTGTTTTAATACAAAGACAATACTGCTGCTATTGTTTTTTTCAATTGCCGGCAATGCAAAGAGCCAGGATTACCAGGTTAAATACCTGGGGATAGAAAACGGGCTTTCCAACAATGCCGTTACTTCCATTTTTAGGGACCACAACGGTTTTATGTGGTTTGGAACCTATGATGGACTGAATCGCTTTGATGGTTATGAATGCACGGTATTCCGTAATGTGATTGGCGATAGCAATTCAATTCATTCAAACGGCATTAACAGCATCAACGAAGATGCAGGCAATAATATATGGCTGGGCGGCCAAAAAGAGATCAGCATCTACAACCCGGTTACCCAACAGTTTTCCATTCCTTCCTACACTTTTGCAAATAATGTTACCCAACTTAGATTGGCTGATAATGTAGTAAAACTGCAGTTGATAAAAAACAATACGATGCTGGCAGGCACCCAGCACAACGGATTGTTTTATTTTGACAATTCAACCCGGAATGGAAGGCAGGTTCCGCTAAGGGGAAGAAAGAACAATGCCGTTAACTATTATGTAACCGATATTAAATACGATGCTTCCAGCAATATTACTTATGTACTCATACAGAATGAAGGGCTATTTGCATACGATCCCCAACAACATGTGTTGAATTTGAAAAACAGTATGCCCCGGCAGGCGAACTGTGTCAACATCAGTCGTAATGGAAATATTTGGGTAGGAGATAATGCCGGTTTGTACCTATGTAATAATCCTGCCAATACGCTTTCTCCAAGTGCAATCCCCAACCAGGTTACGGTAGTGGATATTTGCGAAGACAAGAGCGGTACCCTTTGGATTGCTTCGGATGGTGCTGGTATCTGGCTATTAAAAGCCGGGCAACACAAAGCAGTTCCAATGGCTGCAACGATTGCTGAAAACAAGCCCCTCATTAACAGTAACTCCGTGTATGCCATTTATGAAGATAACCAGGAAAGAAAATGGATCGGCACATTGCGGGGCGGGGTGAATATTATTGAACCGCAAAAAAACACATTTAAAACGGTTGTTTACAAGGCTTCCGATAATAAAGCGGTGGTAGATAATTTCATCCTTTCTTTTTGTGAAGATGATGATCACAATGTATGGATCGGTACAGATGGTGCAGGGCTTCGGTATTGGAACCGTTCCAAAAACACTTTCACCAATTATCGCCGCGATAGCAGCAACAGAAATGCTATCAGCAGCAATTTTGTAACAGGCATCGTAAAAGACGGTCATACAGGCCTGTGGATCTCTACCTGGTTTGGAGGCATCAACCATTATGATTTCCGTACACATTCCTTTCAGCGTTACACCTGTTTTAACCCCGCAACCAATACCGTAAATAATAATGTGTGGACCTTGCTGCAGGATAGTCACCAACGACTCTGGGCATCGGCAGTAAGAAATGGCGGTTTGTATTTATTCAATGCCAGCACAAAAACTTTTAATATATATGATGGCCATCTCACCGATCTGCAATGCCTTACCGAAGATGCCGATGGAAATATCTGGGGTGGCGACTATGCCTCCCTTATCAAAATAGATACAGTTGAAAAAAAGCACCTGGTGCATAATATCGGTTATGCAGTACGCAGCATCTACGAAGACAAAAAGAAAAACTTTTGGGTGGGCACACAGGAAGGTGGGTTGCTGCTGTTTAACAGGCAGGATGGAACATTTAAAAGATTTACCACCACAGATGGGCTACCCCAAAATACGATCCTGCGCATTTTGGAAGACAGGGAAGGTAACCTCTGGCTGAGTACTTATAACGGCTTATCAAGATTTGATCCCGTAAAAAAAACATTCAAAAACTTTTCCCAGGCAGATGGTTTGCAAAGTAACCAGTTTAGTTTTAACGGCGCCCTGGCACTTGGCAGCGGCGAACTACTGTTTGGCGGAATTAAAGGCTTCAATGTTTTTTACCCGCAACAGGTTTCCGATAAGAAAAGAATACCACAACTGTTCCTTTCCAGTTTGAGCATCAATAACGAGCCTGTTCAAAACAACCTGTCGTACGTAAGGGAAAGCAATCGGAATGTGATTAAGAAAGTGGTCGTTCCTTTTAATGAGGCTTCCCTGTCGCTAAACTTCCTGGGATTGGATTATGCGGATGCATCTAACCTTAAGTATGCTTATTACCTGGAGGGATGGGACAAAGCCTGGAACTTTGTAAAGGGTACCCGTACTGCAAACTTCTCCCGGCTGCGGGAAGGCGACTATACTTTTAAAGTAAAAGTTAGCCGTGGAGATGGCGAGTGGGGCGATGCCGCAGAATTGTTACATATCACTGTGCTCCCACCCTGGTACCGTACCTGGTGGGCCTATAGCTTGTATATTTTGCTGATTGGCACAGGCATTTACTTTTACGTTCTATATAAAAACCGGCAAACCACCTTAAAGTATGAAGTACAACTGGCACACCTGGAAACCCACAAGGAAAAAGAACTGAATGAAAAAAAGATCGCTTTTTTTACAAATGTATCACATGAGTTCAGGGCACCCTTATCCATGATCATCAACCCGATAAAAGATTTATTAAAGAAACCCGAAAGCCGGTCGGAAAACGCTGAGTTGAAAGTAGTGTACCGGAATGCGCAACGGTTGCTCAGGCTGGTGGATGAACTGCTGCTCTTTAAAAAAGCAGATTCAGAAGATAAGATGAACCTGATGAAACTAAATTTCACCAGTTTGTCTAAAAATGTATTCAGTTGTTTTACAGAACAGGCCCGTTCGAAGAATATACAGTACGTGTTTGAAAACCATTCACCCGATATTTTTATTATTGGTGACAGGGAAAAATTAGAAATTGCCTTATTCAACATATTGTCAAATGCATTTAAATATACACCCAACGCCGGTACCGTTACATTTTCAATAGCAGAAGAAAATGACCAGGTGAAAGTAACCATCAACGATACCGGCAGTGGTATACCTGCAGAAGAAGGCGAAAAATTATTTGAGCGCTTTTACCAGGTAAAGAATACCGATGGCAAGTCGGGCTTTGGCATTGGATTGTACCTGGTCAAAAAATTTGTAGAAGCCCATAAAGGTACCGTGTCTTATGAAAGCGTATTGGGTAAGGGAACATCTTTTATCATCCTGCTGAATAAGGTCGGCACCCCACCGGCTGCCCGGGCCAGCCAGTTAATTTCTGCAACAGCAGAAACATCGGTAAAGCAGGAGGAAGACGCCAGCCATACAATTAACCAGGTAAGTGAAGAAAATGCGATTGTAACAGGTATGGCCATTCCCATCCCGGAACCTTCCTCTTCCATTTTAAGCGAACTAAATGATGAAATGCCGGCAGAAGAAACAACCGACACACCACCGCTTAATGTACCGCAGGATGACCTGGTATCTGACAAGCAAACCCTATTGATCATTGATGATGATGCAGAGATGTTACACTACCTGGTCAGCATCTTTACAACCGAATATAAAATATACCGGGCAGATGGCGCAGCCGATGGTATCAAACTGGCGCATGAGCAATTGCCCGACCTGATCATTAGCGACATTGTAATGAAGGGGCTCAATGGGTTGGACCTTTGTAAAACGTTAAAAGAAGATGAAACGGTCAGCCATATCCCTATTATATTATTAACCGGTACCTCTTCAGAAGAAACACAACTGAAGAGCATGGAAATCGGCGCCGATGATTATATTAAAAAACCTTTTGATAAAGACCTGCTGATGGCCAGGGTAAAGTCCCTTTTAAAACGCCGCAATATTTTACAGAACTATTTCTTTAACGAGGTAACCCTTGGATCGGCAAAATTTAAAGTTTCTTCCGAATATAAGGAATTTTTAGACGGGTGTATGAATATCGTGGAAGCCCATTTGGAAGATGACCAGTTCTCTATCAAAGTGCTGGCCAACGAAATCGGGATGAGCCATTCCAATTTATACCGCAAGGTAAAATCAGTTTCCGGCCAAACCGTTACCGGGTTTATAAGATTCATCCGGCTCAAAAAAGCGGCAGAAATACTCATCCATACCGACAAGAACGTAAATGAAGCAGCCAACCTGGTGGGCTTCAGCGATACCAAATATTTCCGGGTGCATTTTTCAAAGTTATTCGGACTGAACCCCTCCGACTATATAAAGAAATTCAGAAAGCCGTTTAGTAATACCCACACGGTTGATAACCAGTTGCGGAAACATTAGGGTTGTGTCAAATTAACCGTGAATGGTCAATGGGCAAAATATGAACAGTCTATATTCATCGGTATCTATTCACCATTGACCATTGACCATTCACAAATCTACCCTTCCAATTTCGGTTCGTCATCACCCAATTTTGCAAAGCAATTTTCCCGCCAGGGATAAGTCACCGCTTTCTCCTTCAATAAACCTTCATTATGGGGGTCAAAATCGAAAAGATACCTGTTTTTTGCTTAATCTGACCCCTAAGCTGCATGTTTGCCTTCCCTAATTTTACACTCTAAGCGCTATATTTTACTACACAACCGATTGCCAATGACTGAGACGATTCACCGCTTTCCTTTATTATTTTTTTACACTAAAACTTTCTGAAAAATGAACGACTTGCAACATTACAATGCAGGAGCTGCTATGTTTGACCAATTAAAACGCCGCTCTTTACGACCTTCTTTCTACCTGGTTCTCCTCTTCAGCTTACTATCCTTTTCCCTGCATGCGCAGCAAACGGTTACCGGAAAAGTATCAACCGGGGATAGTGCGATCATCGGAGCCTCCGTAATGGTAAAAAACTCAACCACGGGCACCCTAACCGATGCCACCGGTGCCTACAGCTTAAATGTTCCTGCCGGTGCTGTATTAGTATTTAGCAACCTGGGTTTCACTGACCAGGAAATTACCGTAGGCAACCAAAAAACCATCAATGTTACCTTATTTAGTAAGATCAGTCAGCTTAATGAAGTAGTGGTGGTTGGCTATGGCTCACAAAAGAAAGCAACTGTAACAGGATCTATTTCTGTTGTAAAAGGCGCCGATATTGCCAAAAGCCCGCAGGCTAACTTATCCAACTCGCTGGCAGGCCGTGCCTCGGGAATTATTTTAAATAACAGGGCCGGTGAACCGGGTTATGATGGATCGAGTATCTATATCCGCGGACTGGCTACTACCGGTAACAATGATGTATTGATTGTGGTGGATGGCGTTCCCGGCCAGATTGGCGGATTGGAAAGATTGAATCCAAACGATATTGAAAGTATTTCTATTTTGAAAGATGCCTCTGCAGCCATTTATGGAAGCCGGGCGGCCAACGGCGTTATCCTCATCACTACCAAGCGTGGACAATCAGGAAAGCCAACCATTTCAGCCAGCTTTAACCAGGGTTTTTCTTCCCCCACCAGGTTGCCAAAAATGGCAAATGCTTCAACCTATGCCCAGATCGCCAATGAGATTGCCTATTACAATAACAAGGCAGGCGGGTTAAACCAGCAATACAGCGCAGCAGACATCGAAAAATTTGGCAACGGAAGTGATCCGCTGAATTTCCCCAATACCGATTGGGAAAAAGCCACTTTGAAAAGTACCGCTTTACAAAACCAGGCGAATGTATCGGTAAGCGGTGGTTCTGAAAATGTAAAATATTTTGTGTCATTGGGTTCATTATACCAGGATGGACTGTATAAAAACAGCGCTACAAAATATAAACAATATAGCTTCCGGTCTAATATTGATGCCAACGTTACAAAAAACCTCAAGATAGGGCTCTACCTTTCCGGTCGTGAAGAAAACCGTCAGTATCCTACCGCCGGTGCAGGATTTATTTTCCGCTCTATTTACAGGGCCTATGCAACACTTCCCGCTTTTTATCCAAACGGACAACCGTCAAGAGGTATTGAGGGGGCTAACCCCGCCGTAATGGGTACCGATATTGGCGGATTGTCGAAAAATCCTATCCAGGTATTCAATGGTATTTTAAAGGGTAGTTACAATATTCCAGCCGTACCCGGATTGTTCGTGGATGGCTTTATAGCGATCGACAAATCATGGAATATGAGTAAGACCTTTTCAACACCTTACTTATTGTACACCTATAACAGGAACGCCAACACCTACAACCCGAGTATCGTGGGCGGTTCAAACAACCTGGCTACCTTAACTGAAAGCCAGTATTCACAAACACAGGTTACTTCCAATATTAAACTGAATTACGTAAAAAGTTTTGGTTCTCACAACGTGAATGCATTTGCTGGCTACGAACAAAGTGAAATAAGAAGTGAAACCTTCGGCGCATACAGGCAGAACTTCCCTACCGTTCAAACCCCTGAATTATCACAAGGCGGTACAGCGGCAACCGATCAAACCAACTACGGAAGCAGCTATCATTTCACCCGCAGAAGCTTTATTGGTAAAGCCAGCTATAACTATTCTGAAAAATACCTGGTTGACGTGCAAATGCGTATTGATGGTTCTTCTACCTTCCCCACTGAAAACCGGTATGGATACTTTCCATCCGTGTCTGCTGGCTGGCGTATTTCAAAAGAATCTTTTTTTCATGTAGATGCCATCGACAATCTTAAACTAAGGGCTTCCTATGGCATTTTAGGGAACGACAACGTTGGACTATTTCAATACCTGAACAATTATTCATTTAACAGCCAGTTGGTTCTGGGTGGATCGATCGTTCCCGGTATCGATCTCACAAAACTGGCAAACAGCAAAATTCATTGGGAAAGCGCCAAAAAACTGGATATCGGTTTGGAAGCAAACTTCCTGAAGAATTTCAACATGGAGTTTATTTACTTCCAGCAAAAACGTTCCAATATCCTGGCAGTGAGAAATGCCTCTATACCAAATGTATCCGGCATTGTGAATGCATTTGGGTCAAACCCGCTGGTGCCTTCTGAAAATATTGGTAAGGTAAACAGCAACGGTATTGAAGCTACATTAGGTTACACCAAAAGACAAAAGACCTTCACCTATGGCGCTTCCGGCAACTTTACGTTTGCCAAAAACGAAGTGATCTTTATCGATGAAGCGTCCGGTATTTTACCTTATCAGAGCCAGACAGGTCATCCTTTAAATACCTACCTGTTGTATACATCAACCGGGATATTCCGCACGGCGGATGAAATTGCAAAAACCCCTCACCTGAGCGTGGCACAACCCGGTGATTTGATTTACCAGGACTATAACGGGGATGGAAAAATAACTGCCGATGACCAGGTTCGTTCAAAGTATGGCAATATTCCACAGATGACCTACGGTCTTGTACTGAATGCTTCTTACAAAAATAAAATTGACCTGGCCATCGTATTTGCAGGGCAGGCACAGGTGAGCCAGTATGTATTGCCCGAAAGTGGCACAGTTGGTAATTACTACAGCAGTTGGGCAGATAACAGGTGGAGCCCATCCAATACGAATGGCACTTACCCGCGTGTTGATACCAGGACTTCTGCTTCCGTAAACGGCGGCCAGTACAACAATACTTTCTGGCTGAATGATGCCTCCTTTGTAAGGTTGAAAAACATCGAGCTGGGATACAACTTAGGTGGCAACTGGATGTCAGCAGCTAAAATACAAAACGCCCGTTTATATGTAAATGCATTCAATGTATTTACCATTACAAAGGTTAAGGATTATGATCCGGAAGGAAACAGCGGCAGCGGCCAGTTTTACCCGCAGCAACGTATCATTAATGTAGGCGCCAACATCCGTTTTTAATTAAAAAAATCATTTCAAAATGAAAAAATATAGTTTTATTAATTGTATGGCTTTCGCAGGGCTTTTACTGATGATATCCTGTAAGAAAGACCTTCTTGAGATTGCACCAACCGACCGTGTATCTGAAACGGCCCTGCTGAGTGACTCCTCTTTATTTGAAGCTTTTGTAGTTGCCCGTTATATCGGCACCAGGCTGCAGGATAAAGAAGGTGATGGTACCAACCCGGGTTTCGGACGTGGCTTTGAATATGCCATGTGGAGCTCGCTTACGGATGAATCCATTTACAACAATGACGATGCTACCTGGCTGATACAACGTGGTTTGCTGGCACCAGAAAACCTGGGCAATGCCGGTGTGCTCTGGGGCAGAAGTTACCGCAGTATCAGGGAATGTAATTTCGCCCTGGCAAAACTGGCAGACATTCCCATGAGTGCAGGCCATAAAGCCTTGCTAAAAGCGGAGCTTCGCTTCATTCGTGCTTTCCGCTACCAGGACCTGATCCGCAACTACGGCGGCGTTATCCTGATGGGTGATAAGGTGTATAACCTCGGCGATAACCTCCAGGACCCGGCGTTATTTACCCGCAGTACTATCAAAGAGTCAATGATATATGCAATGGCTGAACTGGATGCTGCGGCTGCTGATCTGCCACTTTCGAACAGCGATAGCTGGAAAATGGGCCGTGCAACCAAAGGTGCGGCACTCGCATTGAAATCCAGGCTGGCTTTATATGCTGCCAGTCCTTTATATGCTGCAGGTACCTGGCAGGATGCCGCCAGCGCAGCGCAGGCTGTTATCAGTCTGAACAAATACAGTCTTTACCAGGGCGGCTACGGCAACCTGTTCATGGATGCCAATCACAACGAAACCATTTTTGCAAGGTATTACACCAGGAATGCCGGCCATACCCATATGGAAATTGCCAACGGCCCTAACAGCTACGGTGGCTGGGGTGGCAACTTACCCTTGCAGAACCTGGTAGATGATTATGAGATGGATAATGGTAAGGCTATTACAGATGCAGGTTCCGGCTATGATGCTAATAATCCGTATGTAAACAGGGACAAACGTTTTTACGCTACCATTTTATACAATGGCGCTTCTTACCGCGGCAGTACCATCGAAACATTTACACCCGGTGGAAAAGACAGTAAAGATGGTCCCGATAACTGGAACACTTCTAAAACAGGTTACTACCTTAAGAAATATATGAATGATGCGTACCCGCTGCAAAACCCCTGGGGCAATGCGGGTTTCCAACCTTGGTACTATTTCCGCTATGCCGAGGTATTGCTCAATTTTGCTGAAGCAGCCAATGAAGCATTTGGTCCGGATGTAGTTCCTACAGGTTCTACATTGTCTGCAAGAACCGCCATCAATTTGATCCGTAAAAGAAGTGGTGTTGATATGCCTGACCTGGCTCCCGGGCTATCGCAAGGCGACATGAGAACTGCCGTGCGTTATGAGCGAAGAGTGGAACTGGCTTTTGAAGAACACAGGTTCTATGATGTAAGAAGATGGAAGATTGCCAATGTAACGGAGAACAAGCCGGCCGGTGGTGTTTCAGTTACAAAAAACGGGACGAGTTTCGTTTATACACCTAAAATAGCATTGGATGGCCGGGCATTTGCCACCCAGCATTACTGGTTGCCGATTCCCAGGGCTGAAATACAGGCGTCCGGAAATAAAATCATACAAAATACAGGGTATTAAAAATAAAACGGTGGTGTAGTTCATGTTCCTGCACTGATGATCATCTCAGTGCAGGAATATTGCCCCCGTCCATTACAAAAGCAGCATGACAGGTTGGTGCTAACATGCATCCACTATTAGCCATCCCTTTAAATTATTTATGAAAAAAATTTTCATGCTGCTTTGTTGTAGCTATATATTCATTAGTTGTAAAAAAGATGTAACCAGCAGCGTTGATCCAAATATGCCTGATCCACCCGTAGCTGCATTCGACACCGTCACCACGTCCACAGCTAATTTCAAAGGCGTGAACTGGGCCGATCCGAGGGATAATTTTGTGGACGACTGGTTGATGCTTTCGGGCCTACAGGCAACAGATAATGCAGAGCAGGTGTTGGCAAAAACTGAAACAATTTTATCCGCCTTCCAGGCCCGGGGAGCCAATACAGTCAGGCTTCCAATAAACCCATCTACCGTACTACAGGATTGGTGGCCGAAATATTCAGCCATCATCAACAAAGCAACTTCAAAAAGTATGAAGGTGATATTGGCTTATTGGGAAGGTTCCTCATCCAAAGATGGGCGGGTGGATAACAGCGGCGCTTATCAATCGATGTGGACGAAAGTGGTGACGAAATACACGAATAACCAGAACGTATATTTTGAGTTGTTTAACGAGCCACATGGTTATAGCCTGGCTGATCTGAAGACGCTTTATAATGATTGGCTGGTTAGCTATCCTGCTGTACCCAGGCGGCGAATACTACTGGATGGTGGCGGATATGCCACCGATGTAAATGGCATTGGTTCCGATAGCCGTTTTGATGCCTGTCTTTTATCCTTTCACTTTTATACCTGGTTCGATGGCCATTACAAAACCGTTGCAGACTGGGAACTTCCTTTAAAAAACCTGGCTTATCCTAAACGAACCATCATGACAGAATTTGGTGTCCCCATGACGAATGGCAAAAACTACACGGGCAAGCCAGGCACTGATGGAGAAGTTACTTACCTGCAGGGAATCACCAGCCAGTTACACGACCTCGGAGTAGGAAGCATGTATTGGCCGGGGCTTCGTACCAACGACAGTTATAGTATGTTTAACTATGATGGCAACAGTGTAACGGTTAATAATAACGCTGGTTTAGACAGGTTGAAATACGGTTGGGGCAGCGGAACAATTGATCCGTGTTATGCAACGCTCACATCAGGCACCTATTATAAAATCGTAAACAGAAACAGCGGGAAATCGCTGGACGTGAATGGTGGCGCTACCACCAATGGTGGGAATATTATTCAATGGGATTATTCCGGCGGCAGCAATCAACAATGGAATTTTACTACAACAGGCACGGGCTATTTTTCTATCACCAATAAAAACAGCGGCAAGACGCTGGATGTAAATGGCGGCTCGGCCAGTGCTGGTACCGGTATCATTCAATGGGATTATTCCGGTGGCAATAACCAGCAATGGCAGATCACCGATATTGGCTTTGGCTATTATAAAATAATCAACCGAAACAGCAACCAGTCGCTGGATGTGAATGGTGGCGCAACTTACAACGGCGGCAACATTATTCAGTGGTACTGGAACAATGGCAACAATCAGCAATGGCAGATAGTAATACCATGATAAAGTTAGCAGGGCTGGAATACAGTCAAAGGCTGCCACCTTTATGATGTTCGGTAAAGTTGATGCACAGCCATGCAATTATTGAGTTTCTTATTATCGGGTGTGAATAACAAAGGCATTAGTCTCAAACGTCCCATAGGGACAAAATACCTGTAGCTATAAAAAGAGAAAAGTCGACAAGTCCCGTAGGGACGGGATATGAAAATAGAGACAAAAAAATTAGTGGCTGGTTGGTATAGGATATAAATATGTTATTGAAATGCCCGGTTAATATCACGTCCCTATGTGCTACCGATATTTTGTCCCTCACGGGACCGGTGATTGCAAATTGAATTTTACGGATTTGTGATGCACCTAAGATAGCGCAACCCGTGAATTATCAAATGAAAGCAGCAATCGTTAGTATAGGTTCTAAATCCTGGTTTTGCAATATGTAAAGCCGGGATTTCATTTTCTCCTGTACCTTCACTGCCTGTAATTAATGAACATTTTTTTAACGCCAACGAATACCTGCTTTGAGGATTAATAGTTTACATGTAATACCACAAAAATTATTCAGGCCACAACATAAAACCGTATTTAACAATGTTCCCATCAATTCGCTTTACATCTTTCCTTGCAGCATCCTTTACCTTTTTTACAGCAACGGCCCAGCAAAAAATAGCTGTGAAAGTTGATGCAAATAAAACCTACCAAACCATTCAGAATTTTGGCGCATCCGATGCATGGAGTTGCCAGTTTGTTGGCAATTGGCCGGATGAAAAAAAGAATGCAATGGCAGATTGGCTTTTCAGCATGGACACCTTATCAAATGGCAATCCAAAAGGCATTGGCTTAAGTTTATGGCGGTACAATTTGGGTGCAGGCAGTGCAGAGCAAAGTAATAACAGTGGCATTAAAGACGAGTGGCGCAGGGCTGCGTTAACACTCGGGGAGCAAAGTACAGAAAGCAAAAAAGTAGCCGCACAAAACTGGTTTTTATCAGCAGCTAAAAAAAGAGGCGTACAACAGTTCCTTGGTTTTTTCAATAGTCCGCCGGTGCAGTTTACCACCAACGGAAAAGCATTTGCCAATAAAGGCCAGGGCAACATTGACAGTAGCCATTACAAGGCTTTTGCAGACTATACCGTAAAAGCCATACAGGCAATTAACAAATCGACCGGTATCACCTTTAATTATATAAGCCCGGTGAATGAGCCACAATGGGATTGGAGTGATGGCGGCCAGGAAGGTTGCCCCTACACCAACAGGGAGATCAGCACGCTTGTAAAAGCATTCAGTGCAAGCTTCCTGCAAAATAAACTCAACACAAAATTATTGGTGACCGAGGCAGGCGATCTTAAATATTTACTGACTGCAAATGATAAAAAAGACAGGGACGGGCAGGTATATGATTTCTTCAACGCATCATCGCCGCTTTATATCGGCAACCTCCCCAATATTAGCCGTGTAATTGCCGCACACAGTTACTTTACTACTTCGCCATTCACTACCGGCATGGCATTAAGAAAACAGGTGAAAGACAGCATCGCCCAAATAAAAGGGCTTGAATACTGGCAGTCTGAGTATTGCATTTTAGGTGATAATGGCGGCGAGATAAAGGGTAATAAAAAAGACCTCGGAATGAATGCCGGGTTGTACATCGCCAAAGTGATACATGAAGACCTGGCCGGTGCGGATGCTACGGCCTGGCAATGGTGGACGTCTATTTCAGCCTACGATTATAAAGACGGGTTGATCTACATTGATAAAAGTGAAACAGGTGGAAATTATTCAGACAGTAAAATGCTTTGGGCCATGGGCAATTACAGCCGCTTTATAAGGCCGGGCATGAAAAGAATTGAGGTAGCGATCGACTCAAAAGACCTGTTGGCATCCGGCTACAAAGATCCCCGTAAGGGAACGCTGGTATTGGTTTTTGTAAATGAATCTGCGGAGGAAAAAACATTGACAGCAGATCCGGTCAATAATTTTTCAAAGAAAAAAATAAGCATGTTTACAACTGATGCAACAAAAAATCTTACAAAAAGCAATATCAGTTTTAATGAACTGGTTATTCCTGCGAAGAGTGTTGTAACCGTTGTGGCCAAATGACTCATACGTGGATATTATTCAGATAGCATCAACAGTTATCCGCCAATGATAAAATGAAACTAGTGTAATAGTATTTAGTACAACATTCGCAAAAGCTGAGAATAGGTTAGACTTCATTTTCCCCGTTAGCTAGCGGGGAAACAAAAAAAATAAAGGCTGCGAATAAATAGGCTGAAAATTTCAACATGATCCTATAGGAGTAATAATAAATTGGTGCAGCTGTTACTTCATAGCAAGAATTATAAACTGCTATTCAGAATTTAGTAAAACAGTTATTCTTAATTCGTGTAATTCGTGCATAAAATTCGTGTTATCCATGAATCAAATCCGTTTAATGCGTGCATCAAATTCGTGTTATTATATTAAAATCAAACTGATGAAGAAATTCCTCTTACCATTATTGCTCTTATTACAATGCGGCAGCTTCGCCCAAAAAGCCACCCATACATTCAGTTTAGGCGACAGTGCTTTTTTATTGGATGGCAAACCGTTCCAGATCATTTCCGGGGAGATACATTATCCCCGTGTGCCAAGAGCAGCCTGGCGGCAACGCATGCAAATGGCAAAGGCGATGGGCATCAACACGATCGGCACCTATGTATTCTGGAATGTGAATCAACCTGAAAAAGATCGCTTTGATTTTACCGGTAACAACGATATCGCAGCTTTTGTAAAAACGGCACAGGAAGAAGGGCTTTGGGTAATTGTAAGACCATCGCCCTATGTATGCGCCGAATGGGATTTTGGTGGTTACCCGTATTGGCTGCAAAATAAAAAAGGGCTTATTGTACGCAGCAAGGAAACGCAATACCTGGGGGAATACAAAAAATACATTCATGAAATCGGCCGGCAGCTATCACCGCTGTTAATTACAAATGGCGGCAATATTATCATGACGCAGGTGGAGAATGAATATGGCTCTTATGGCAGTGATAAAGCATATCTTGATATCAACCGCAACATGTTTTTGGAAGCAGGATTCAATACGGTGCTGTATACCTGCGATCCGGCGAAGGATGTTGCCAAAGGCAGATTGCCCGGGCTGATGGCTGCAGTAAATGGCGTATCCGATCCCGTAAAACTAAAGGCAATTGCCAGGGAAAACAATGATGGCAAGGGCCCCTTCCTGGTGGCAGAGTGGTACCCGGCCTGGTTCGACTGGTGGGGTGAAAAACACCATACTGTGCCTGCCGAAAAATATGTAACAGAATTGGATGCCATGTTAGGTGCCGGTATTTCTATCAACATGTATATGTTTCACGGCGGCACTACCCGCGGCTTTATGAATGGGGCCAATTGTTATGACAGCTCTTACTTTCAGCCACAGATCAGCAGCTATGATTATGATGCGCCGCTGGATGAAGCCGGTAATGCAACCGATAAGTTTATGCAGTTTCGTGCCGTTATTCAAAAGCACACCGCAAAATCATTACCGGTAGTACCTGCGCCAAAAAAAACAATTGCAATACCATCGTTCACATTCAATGCTGCTGCTGATATCTTTTCCATTTTACCAAAGCCTGTATTGTCACCCCGGCCGCTAACATTCGAAAAATTAAACCAGGCTTATGGATATGTATTGTATCGCACGAAGGTGAAAAATGCAAAGCCTGGTATTTTAAAAATAAAGGAACTGAGAGATTATGGGGTGGTGTATGTTAATGGCAAAAAACAAGGCGTACTTGACAGGATGCTGAAAACAGACAGTCTTCACATTGATGTGAGAGCAGGTGAAAACACTATTGACATTTTGGTAGAAAACGGAGGACGCATCAACTTTGGCCCCAACCTGTTGAACAACAATAAGGGCATCACAGAAACGGTGTTATTGAATGGCAAAGAATTAACCGGGTGGCAGATGTTTTCGTTTCCTATGACAAAAGTAAGTAACATTGTATTCAACAATAAACCGCTTGCTGGCGCACCTGTATTAAAGAAAGCAGGCTTTACCTTGCAGGATGTTGGCGATACTTATCTTGACATGCGCAACTGGGGCAAGGGGGTAGTTTGGGTAAACGGCTACAACCTTGGACGGTATTGGGAAAAAGGACCGCAGCAAACGATTTATGTTCCTGCCGAATGGCTGAAAAAAGGGAGGAATGAAATAGTAATATTTGAGTTGATTAAACCAGGCCAGCAGGAACTGCACAGTTTAGAGCGGCCTGTATTAGACATGCTGGAAGCTAAGTAACCATTATTCATAAATAAAGAACAAAATGATATCAATAAGTTTTTGTAAAAAGAATTTGCTTTTACTTTTTATGTTAGTTGCCGGGCAGTTAATGAATGCTCAGATAGTAGTAAAAAAAGATTTTCATAATTGGGCGCCCACACCACCGATGGGATGGAATAGCTGGGATTGTTATGGCCCGAATGTAACAGAAGCAGAAGTAAAGGCCAATGCTGATTATATGGCAAAAAACTTAAAGCAATTTGGCTGGAACTATGTAGTGGTTGATATCCGTTGGTACGTAGCCAATGACAAGTCCCATGGCTACAATGAAAAAGATCCGCAGTTCAGCATCGACAGTTTCGGAAGGTTTATACCGGCGGTTAACCGCTTTCCTTCCTCGGCAGGGGGCAAAGGATTTAAGCCATTGGCAGATTACCTGCATAGCAAGGGTTTAAAGCTCGGCATTCATATCATGCGGGGCGTACCGGTGATTGCCGTTAAAAATAAAATGCCGGTATTGGGTACTGATCAAACAGCGGCAGATATTTTCAGCGACAGCATTCAATGTAAATGGCTGCATGATATGTACACGGTGCTGGCAAAAAAAGGTGCACAGGAATATTATAATTCAATCGTTAACTTATATGCATCATGGGGAGTTGACTTTATCAAATGCGACGACCTCTCCCGCCCCTACCATATGGCAGAAATAGAGATGCTGCGCAAAGCCATTGACCAATGCGGCAGAAAAATTCTGCTCAGCACTTCGCCCGGAGAAACACCGATTGCAGAAGGAAAGCATGTACAAAGCCATGCAAACATGTGGCGTACCATTGATGATTTCTGGGACAACTGGCCCGAACTAAAAGCACATTTCGACATCTTTGCCCGCTGGAACAAATACCGTGCAAAGGGTGCATATCCCGATGGGGATATGTTGCCCCTGGGCCACCTTGGCATAAAAGCAGAACGTGGTGTTGACCGTATGTCTTTATTTACTAAAGACGAACACTATACGGTGATGACCCTGTGGTGCATCTTTAAATCGCCGCTCATGTTTGGTGGTGATCTCCCGGGCAATGATGCCTTTACACTATCCTTATTAACCAATAAAGAAGTGTTGCATATCCTTAACCGAAGTACAAATAACCGGCAGGTATTTAATGCCGGCAATAAAATTGCCTGGACGGCTGATGATCCCGCCAGCGGTGATAAATACATTGCCTTGTTCAATGCGGCTGATACTACGCAAACAATCGACTACTCTGTTTTAAAAGAGTTGGGTATAAAAGGAAAATACCTGCTCAAAAATCTATGGACAGGCAAACAGGAAAAGGGAGCATCCCCCCTGCTTTCGGTTAGTGTTAATTCACATGGAGCAATTCTTTACAGGATATCAAAGCAAAAATAAAATCATGCAATAACTGGCCCGGAACCAGGCATCGCTTTCTACAGCAGTGGAGAAATAAAAAGGTAAATCATACTCATGAAAAAAAGCCTCGCAATAATTTTTATATTGGTTCTTCAGTTTGCAGCGCAGTCACAACAACTGTTTAATGACAACTGGCAATTTCATAAGGGCGATATTATAAACGGTGAAATTAACAGCAGCGATACCATCAAATGGCGCACGGTAAACCTGCCACATGACTGGAGCATCGAAGGTCCTTTCAGCCAGGAATGGGCAAGCGCTACCGGGTATTTGCCGGGTGGCATTGGCTGGTATAAAAAAAACTTCACGGCACCGGCCAACTCGTCATCGAAAAATATTTTTATTTATTTTGACGGCGTATATAAAAACAGCACCGTATGGTTAAATGGCCACTACCTGGGCAACCGTCCGAATGGTTTTATAGCATTTGAATATGAACTGACCAAATACCTGAACGGGAAAGGAATCAACACCATTACGGTAAAGGTTGACCATACTGAGTTTGCAGATGCAAGATGGTACACTGGCTCCGGCATCTATCGCAATGTTTATCTCCGGGTAAAAGAGCCGGTTCATATTGCGAAATGGGGTGTACAATTCAGTACCCCATCAGTTTCCAAAAACAGCGCCCTGGCCAATGTATTGGTAAATATCAATAACCAGCATACTAAAAATGAAACCGTCACGGCAACGTGTAGCCTGAAAGACTACACCGGGAAATTGATTGCCAAAAACAGCAGCCAGGTTGCCATTAATAAATCAGGCAGTGCTTCTACCCGGCTTTCCCTTACTGTTCCAAACCCAAAGTTATGGTCTGTTGAAAAGCCGGCTTTATATACATTGGATGTATCGTTGATAGCCAACGGCAAAAGCATTGACCGATACACTGAAAAGGTCGGTATCCGTACGATGGGTTTTGATGCCGGCAAAGGATTTTCGCTCAATGAAAAAAGCCTCAAATTAAAAGGGGTTTGTATTCATGACGATGCCGGTGCATTGGGCGTTGCCGTTCCGGAAGCGGTATGGCGCAGGAGGCTGCAACTATTAAAAGAAGTTGGTTGCAACTCCATTCGCATGAGCCATAACCCACATGCCGATTATATGTACCGCCTCTGCGATGAAATGGGTTTGCTGGTGCTGGATGAAGCTTTTGACGAATGGGAAGCGGGCAAGAATAAATGGATAGAAGGATGGAATGTTGGCAAACCCGGCAAAGATGGCTATCATCAATATTTTACCGAATGGGCCAATGTTGACGTACGGGATATGATCCTCCGGAGTTACAATCATCCCAGCATTATCGCCTGGAGTATCGGCAACGAAATTGACTATCCCAATGACCCCTACTCCAGTGAAGTGTTGAATACAGGAAACAACCCCCAGATATACGGCAAAGGATTCCTCCCCGATCACCCGGCGGCTAATCGTTTGGGTGAGTTATCCAAACAACTCGCAGATGTAGTGCGGCAGTTTGATACCACCAGGCCGGTCACTGCTGCACTGGCTGGTGTGGTCATGTCAAATACCACTTCCTACCCTGACAACCTGGATTGGGTGGGTTATAATTACCAGGAATACCGCTATGCGGAGGATCATGCAAAATACCCAACGCGAATTATTTACGGCAGTGAAAACGGCATGCAACTGAGAGCATGGAATGCGGTAGATTCCAACGAGTACATCTCCGCCCAATATTTATGGACCGGGGTAGATTATCTCGGCGAAGCGGGGCGCTGGCCTGCACGCAGCAACAGGGCTGGGTTGATCGACCTTGCCGGTTTTCCGAAACCGGAATATTATTTCCGCCAAAGCCTGTGGAGTAATCAGCCCATGATTTATGCCGGCGTTGCACGTGCGCCGAAAGAAGAAAACAGGGGGGCTGGTAATTATAGAAGATCTGCGCCCACCTGGAACTGGCAGGCCGGTGAAAAGCTACGGGTGAACTGTTTTACCAACTGCACCGAAGCCGAACTATTTTTAAATGGACAATCGCTGGGTAAAAAACCGATGGCGGATTTTAAGGATCGCATTATTTACTGGGAGATAGATTATACCGCAGGTGAACTGAAGGCAGTGGGTTATAATAAAGGCAAGTCATCGGCAAGCTATACATTGAAAACGGCAGGTGCTGCCTATGCCATCAAAGCCGTTGTTGAAAAAGATCTTGTCGGCAAAACAGGCCTTACACATGTAATCATCAGTGTGGTGGATAAAGATGGTAATACCGTGTATGATGCCGACAATGAAGCCACGTTTGCAATCACCGGTAAGGCAACTTTACTGGGACTGGAAAGTGGTAGTGAAACCAGCCACGAAGATTACAAAGCCAGTAAGAGAAAGGCGCTGCATGGTAAACTGATGGCGTATGTATTGAAAGAACCATCTGCAAAGCCGGTAACAATAACCATCAGTTCAGCAGGATTGCAGGCGGCGAAGTTGGTATTGAACTAATGCTGGTGTGAATGGTGAATCGTGAATGGTCAATATTCAAAGTGCAATTTCAATTGCCCCGCCCTTTAGGGCGGGTATCATTATCAATAATAAAAATGCGGCTTCAGCCGAAAAAGATGTTTGGCTAAAGCCAATATAGAATAATAGATTGTTTCTATCCACGCTCTAAAGAGCGTGGCAAATGAAAGCCCTGATTTTTTTTGTTTCTTTTTTTTATCAAAAAAAAAAGAAAATAGAGTCTGCATGTATTGAAGCTTATTATTCCATTACCCATTTCTATATAAATAAATTTAAGAGATGCGAATCAAGATTGCTATTTTGTGTTGCCTGCTACTTACCAGCTTTATGGGATGCAAAAAACCGGTGTTGCAGCAATTTACCGATGTATCAGAAAGCAGCGGCATTCATTTCGCCAACAACATTACCGAGAGCGCAGCATAAAATATCTTCACCTACGAATACATGTACAATGGCGCAGGTGTGGCCGTTGGCGATGTTAACAATGATGGCCTGCCGGATGTATTTTTTACTGCCAATCAACTCCCCGACCAGTTGTATTTAAACAAGGGAAATTTACAATTTGAAGACATCACCACTGCAGCCAATGTTGCCGGCAAGCCCGGTTGGAAAACCGGTGTTTCCATGGCAGATGTAAACGGGGATGGGATGCTGGATATCTATGTTTGTTATTCAGGCAATGGCGATGCACAAAGCCGTACCAACCAGTTATTCATTAATAAAGGGATTCGAAATGGCCAACCCTATTTTGAAGACCAGGCAATACAATATGGCCTGGATGCACCGGGCACTAACAGCAACCAGTCTGTATTTTTTGATTATGACCAGGATGGCGATCTTGATATGTTCCTGCTCAACCATGCGGTAATATTTTATTCGCCGATTGTAAATACTTATAAACTGCGGCACAAGCGCCATCCTTACTACAGCAATAATTTATACCGGAATGATGGCGGTCATTTTACCGATGTGTCGGCGCAGGCGGGCATTGCAGGTGGCGGCAATAATTTTGGGTTAGGCATAGTGGCTGCTGACATCAACAACGATGGCTGGATGGATCTCTACATGACCAACGATTATGAGGAGCAGGATTTCCTGTTGTTAAATAACCAGGACGGTAAATTCAAAGAAGTAACCAAACAGGCATTGCAGCATATTTCCAAATATGGTATGGGTTGCGATGTAGCCGATTATAATAATGATGGCCTGCCGGATATCATGGTGCCGGATATGTGGCCCGAAGATAATTACCGGCAGAAAATATTACGTGGCCCCGATGAGTACGACAAGTATCATATCCTGGTTGATAGTGGTTACATGCACCAGAATATGCGTAACACTTTGCAGTTAAACAATGGCTTTGATAATGCCGGTGTGCCGCAGTTTTCAGAGATCGGCCAACTGGCAGGGATAGCCAATACCGACTGGAGCTGGTCATCTCTATTAGCCGATTTCGACAATGATGGCAACAAAGATCTTTACATCACCAATGGCTTTTGGCGGGATTATTCCAATATGGATTTCCAGACCTTCGAGGTGGCGGGTTACCTGGGTGAAAATGGCAACAATGCGCCGCTCTATCAGTTGATCGGCAAAATGCCACAGACAAAGCTGAGCAACTATGCATTTCACAATAAGGGTGATCTGCAGTTTGACAACGCAACCATTAACTGGGGATTGAAAACAGCCAATGTCTCTAACGGCGCCGCGTATACCGACCTGGACAATGACGGAGATCTTGATCTCGTGGTAAATAACATGGGTGAACGGGCGTCTGTTTACCGCAACAACAACATCGCAAAAAACAATTACCTCAATATAAAATTAAAAGGATCGAAAGGCAATACCAATGCCATCGGCAGCCATGCCGGTATTGTATATGCCAATGGGAAGCAACAGGTGGTAGAGCAGCAACCCATACGTGGTTATCTCTCCGCCATGGAGCCGGTATTACATTTTGGTTTGGGGAAGGATTCACTGATTACTGCAATTACCCTGCGTTGGCCGAAGGGTAATTACACCATGTTAAAAAATGTAAGAGCCAACCAAACCATCACGATAGATGAGGCCACTGCAACAAAAGAAAGTATATCAGCCTTACCATTTTCAACGCCGGTATTCACCGATATTTCGGGTCAGTCGGATATTGATTTTTACCAGCCGGAAAATAAATTTATTGATTTTAAACAGGAAAGCCTGTTGCCCTGGCAACTATCAAAACAAGGCCCGAAAATGTGCAAAGCAGATGTAAATAAGGATGGACTGGAAGACCTGTTCATCGGCGCACCTAAAGGCGGCAAAGCATGTTTGTACCTGCAGCAACCGGATGGCCGTTTTTTGAAAGCAAAGTCTCAGCAATGGGCTGCTGATAATAATATTTGTGATGATGTACAACCTGCATTTTTTGATGCGGATAATGATAAAGACATGGATTTGTATATAACGGCCGGAGGCAATGAAATCCCCGAAGGAATTGCATTCCAGGACAGGTTGTATATAAATGATGGCAAGGGGAACTTTACCAAAGCAACGAATGCTTTACCCAAAATGCACACATCAAAGAGTTGTGTTGCCATAGGCGATTTTAACAGCGATGGCAGGGCGGATATTTTTGTTGGTGGCCGTGTAATGCCCGGTAGGTATGGTATTGCGCCACGGTCTTATTTGCTGCAGAATGAAACCACAAACGGCAATATAAAACTCACCGATGTAACCGAAAAGCTGGCCCCCGCTTTAAAGCACATCGGCATGGTTACCTCCGCCGTTTGGAATGATATCAATAAAGACAATCATCCCGACCTGCTTCTTGCCGGTGAATGGATGCCGGTAACAGTTTTTATCAATCAAAAAAACAGGTTCGATAATAAAACCGCTGACTATGGTCTGCAAAACAGCAACGGTTTATGGACGGGTATCATACCTGTTGATGTAGATGGCGACGGTGATGAAGATTATTTGTTGGGCAACCTGGCACCCAACACACAGTTGACCGCTTCAGAAAAAGAACCAATGACCCTGTGTGTCAATGATTTTTTTCATACCAATAAAAGCGAGCCGATCCTCTGTTATTACACACAGGGAAAAAGCTTTCCCTATGCTTCAAAAAATGAGATAACAGAAGATATGCCTGCCTTAAAGAAGAAATTCCTGTACTATAAAGATTATGCAACAGCGCAGCTCAGTGATATTTTTACGCCGGAACAAATGCAGGGCATGAAGGAATTAAAAGCAATGCAGTTAAAAAACTGCTGGCTCGAAAATGCCGGTACCGGTAAGCTGCTGTTGCATGAATTACCGCCGGCTGCACAGTTTTCAGCCATACAGGGGGCTGTATCCCTGGCTCCAAACAGTAATGGAGCAAGGCAGATTTTCGCAGCAGGCAACTTTTATCATTTCCGCGTACAATTGGGAAGGGAAGATGCAGGAAAAGGTATCCTGCTGCAATGGGATCAACCAGCACACAGGCTTGTTACGGCTTCGCAAAATATGGGTATTGATGCAAGCGGAGACGTAAGAGATGTTTTAACAATACAAACAGCCCGTAAGGAACAATTAATTTTTATTGCAAAGAATGATGATCGTTTACAGGTGATAAAAAGGAATCAGCGTTTTTGAGGACAGGCCTGGTTGCTAATTTGTACTATCTTAAACTTAAAAAAGCCCCCTTCTGCTGTTGAAATATTTTGCGGTCTTTAACCGGCAAACTTCTATCTGCAGATTCTACGAAATGAAAACATATTGTTGCCTGCGGGCATAGCGGTACCCCTATAAACAATGAAAGATAAAACAATTCATAAACTTCTGACTTTGGGTATAGCGACAGTTTGGACTGCAAACGGAAGAATAGGTGGTAATTTATCCGGAGCTATCATAACCAGTACACCAAAATGACCAGGATTATATACAACACCATACGGGAGATAGAAGCTCCTTCCGCTAAAAGCACAAGGCATAAACAGCCAATACCACACAGGCGCAGGAATGAGGCCCAGGCAATGTGTGTTAGCCTTCCTGTGTCGGGTAGTTAATCCATTCCTGTCGCCATATAATTCACATAATACCCGGGCACAGAAATAAAATGCAGAACCATTAGTAATGGTTATCATAAGCGCAGGTTTCCAAACAAGAAACCAGCATTTTTTTTATTTATTGCAATTCAGTTATCCTCGCAAATTCGTCACCCAGTTTATTGCTGAGGCTTTCAAAAATTTCAAAGTACTTCATGTATGTTTTATGATCGTTTTCGGCAGGGTAATAGCTTTGAGCGATTTCTATCTGCCCGGCAGCATCGTCCAGCGATTTAAAAATTCCCATTTCTGTGGCCGCCAACAGGAACGCACCAATACTTACGCTATTCGCATTATTGGTAACATGTACCGGTTTATTAAACATGTCGGCCATAATTTGCGTGCAAAAAGGAATGCTTGCAAAACTTCCATTTGCTGAAAGGGCACTTATATTTCTGTGCTCATTCAGCATTTTACCAATACTGTATATTTCATACAGTATTCCTTCGATAGTGGCCCTTATAAAATGCTGGCGTTCATGTTTAATATTAATACCAAAGTACATGCCTCTTGCATCCGGGTTCCAGATAGGAGCACGCTCCCCTAACAGGTAAGGTAAAAAAAGTAATCCTCCGGAGCCCGTTGATATTTTGGTAGCTTCCTGCAGCAGGCTGTCCATACAAGTATCGATGTCATATGCAGTGGTAAAATCTCCGAATTGTTTTGCAAACCATTCAAATGTGCCTCCGCCACTGTTACTCGGGCCCCCGCTTACAAAACAATCTTCTGTAAGTAAATAGTTAAATATTCTTTTCTTTTCGTCATGCAGCATTTTATTTCCAACTACCCTTACAGCACTGCTGTCTTCTATTGTAATGGTAGCCTTATCACTGTTCCATATACCTGCGCCCAGGGTAGCCATGCAGCCATCACTGGATCCAATCAGTATTTTTGTATCGGCACTTAACCCAAATGAATTCTGGTAGGCTTTTTTTAATGTACCGGCAGATGCAAAAACGGGCACCAGTTGTGGTAGTTTGTCGCTGGTTATTCCAGCAAAATGGAGCGCTTCCGGCTCCCAGGCAATTTTGTGTATATTCAGCATTCCGCTTGCACAGGCCAGGCTGTAATCAATCATGTATTCGCCGGTTAACTGGTGTACCACATAAGACTTTATGGAGAGAAATTTCCCCGTCTGTTTGAATTTTTGTTGATCATTTTTTTTCATCCATGCAATTTTCAACATGGGCGACATCGGATGAAGCGGCGTGCCGGTACTGTTATACATTGCGTCGGCAAGCAAAGATTCTTTTATTTCAATAGCTTCTTTTTTTGCCCGGTTATCAGCCCATGTAAACGCATTACCCAAAGGGATACCACGTTTATCCACAGCAAGCGTACTATGCATGGAGGAACTGAAACACACCGATGCCACTTTATAATTTTTCGGATGTACTTTTTCGTTCAACAGATTTTTAAGTACATACAACATCGTAATAAAAACCTGCTCGGGATCCTGTTCGCTATAATCGGGCTGGGAATGAAATGTGGGATAGTATCCTTTCATACTGCCAATGGTAATTCCATTCAGGTCGAACGCAAAGATCCTGACGGCATTGGTGCCCAGTTCTATGGTAATAATACAATTCATAATCACAATTTATCAGGTATAAGAATTATTTTTCCTAAACTCGCCCGGTGTAAAGCCGGTGAGCTTTTTAAATGTTGTTGAAAAATGCTGAGACGAATAAAACCCTGTATCCAGTGAAATTTCTGTAATACTGATATTCCTGTTTCTCAATAATTTGATGGCTTCGGAAATACGGATATTAATCAGGTAATTCAGTGGAGAAAATCCGGAATAGCTTTTCACCTTCTCATTGAATAAAGTGTTGCCAAGCCCAACCAATGCCGCCATTTCGTCCACCGTCCACTGGTGCGAAAGGTCCGCCCGCAAAGCTTCTTCCAGTTTTATAAACGTTTTAGCAAAATCACGTCCCGGATTATTCTGCCTGGCAAGCCCCCTTGTTATTAGTATTAAAAGTTCATCCACCTGGTAATTTACCCTTGCGTAGAAACCTATCTCCTGGGTGAATAATTCCTGCTGGATACATTTCAGGATCTTCCCTGCTTCATTGAATTTTGTTATAACTACCGGGCTGCTCAAAAATAAAATTTTACTCAATGCGATGATTTCATTCCCGGATAAACTGCTCCATTTATCCAAAACAATTTCATTCCTTTCCTGCTGCCGGGCTTCAATATGTAACCAGGTAAAAGAACCAATTTCCAGTACCTCATTGCAGCTTCCAAATTCCTGGCCTGGTAATACCAGGGCGATATCACCGGGGTACAGCGTGAATGCTGTTCTTTTAATATTCACTTGAAATTTACCATCTAAAACATAAAAAAATTTAATTCCGGAAAGGGGTATTTTGGGGAAAGCATGAAGATTAACGGAAGAATTTTTTACAACGCCTGATTCAATTATGTGCGGGAACAGCCGCAGTTCATCAGAACTACCTTGCGTTAGCACAAATTGATTCATACAGCATTATATTGGTTAGGTATAAAAATAATACCAATTTTGTTGATAAAGAAAAGGTATTTATCTCATTAATCTGTTTAAAATTCACCTAAGGTCATTATTGGAAGTTTGCAGCAACCACTTGCAATATATTTGTTTTTAGTAAACATTTTTTTATAAAACCATTGCTATATGTACAAAGTAAGATATCACCGGCGGAGTTTTATTTACATTTACCGCTTTTTTTACACTTAATTTATCCCGGCTTTTCTTCACTTTTTTATTTAGTCAAAACGTAACAGGTACCGTTAGCAATGGTGTTAACAAACCGCTTTTGGGAGTACCTGTAACAGCAAAAGGCACAAATAAAAAGCAACAACAACCAATTCTTCCGGCATCTTTAGTTTAATGCAGCAGGAAAGGAATTTTTGTTGGAATAAAAGCGCCCGCCCTTGTTCCCTGCAGGATGGGTGATGCTCATGCCATTTATAATTCATCGAAAAAACCGGTTCGCTGGCTAAACTTCGCCGTTAGTAAAACCAAAGGCCGGGCAGATAATTTTGACCTTGGAGATACCCGTGCCGGTGCAGCTATCGACCCGGTTCCGGTGTTTGTTTCGGGCCGGCTGGATCAGGATAAACTTGGGCCAATGAAACCAGCCGCTGCCGGTAATAGTGTTTCTTATCGCCGTGTTTTTGGGCCTGATATATTTAGTACAGACTGGAACCATATACACCACCTGCAAATTGCAGCAGACAGTACAAGCGGCCACCGCCAACTGGAAGGCATTGAGGAAGTATATGATGTAATAAAAGGTGCCGGTACGTTTACAATTAATAATGAAATGGCCAGCGCTAAAGCAGATGATATCTTTTATGGAAAGCTGGGAGAAAAGATCACTTTACCAGGCGACGGCAAAGAAGAGCCTGAATTATCAGTGATTGGTATCGCTGCATCTAAAGAAAAAGTCTTGAACATATTAAAGCCGTTGATAAAACCAAAATCAATGGCTTTACAAATGGATTTTATTGTTCCAAAAGAAATGCAGCAGCATTTGAAAAAATGTATTATGCAGAGTCAACATCATACAACTATCAAACTCAGATTTTATTTGATACGGAAGAAAACCGCAGAAAATGGGTGGCGAGTGAACAACATAAGATTGCATGGCCCGCCGCATCCGGGCTTGCAAAAGAACATAAATGGCGTGGCTATGATGTAATGGTTGATGATGATCAGCGATAAGCATAGCAGGTAAAGTGCATTGGTAAATCGGAAACAAATCTGCTTTTGATTAAAGTACGTACAGGTAAAAACGCAATAAAAAATATAACCCAGTCATCAGAATAACTTAATTATCTTACCATATAGTAAATTAGATTTTAAAAAAACAAAACATGGGAAAAAACACATTTCAAAAACATATTTTAAAAATATTTTTTTTGGTATTGGGATTGTCTGCATTTATACATCCTGACACAAATGGGCAAACTACTTCTTTAACCTTAGACATTACAAAACCCGGGGCGACAGTAAGCCCGATGCTGTACGGATTAATGACAGAGGAAATCAATCATTCTTACGATGGTGGCCTGTATGCAGAATTGATACGCAACAGAATATTTAAGGATAACAAAACAACTCCTGAAGCATGGAGTCTTGTACGGGAAGATTCCGGTTCAACAGCAGCCATTAAATTAATAGCAGCCAACCAGGACAATATTCCTTTCGATGAACGCCGTCATGCAATCAATGGTGCATTGACCACCTGCCTCCGGCTTACGGTTGAAAAACCGGGTGGAAGAATTGGAATTGCCAATGAAGGTTATTGGGGCATCCCTGTTAAACCGGCTACTGCTTATACTGCATCGTTTTATATAAAAGGCACTGGCAGCAATCCGCCTCCAAGGCAGCGCCCGGGGCAGCCTGCACCACCACCTACAACGGTCATAGAAAACAATACGGCCGGTCCGCTGACAGTAACAATTGAGAGCAACGACGGCAAAACAGTGTATGCTTCAGGTACTATTGATCTTGTAAAAAGTATATACTGGAAAAAATATGAATTAACATTAACCACTGCTGCAAATGTGAAACCCACTGCCGATGCAAGATTTGTAATTTCAACTACCCGTACAGGTTTGTATTATTTTAATCTTGTTTCTTTATTTCCTCCAACGTATAAAAACACTCCCAACGGGTTCAGGCCCGACCTTATGCAAATGATGGCCGATATGAAACCCACCTTTCTGCGTTTTCCCGGTGGTAATTATTTAGAAGGGCCATTGATTGCCGATGCCTTTCCCTGGAAAACTACACTTGGCCCTATTGAAAACAGGCCCGGCCATAAAGGATCATGGGGCTACAGGGCGTCTGACGGACTTGGCTTGCTGGAGTTTTTACTATGGGCTGAGCAAATTAATGCGGAACCGCTCTTAGGCGTTTATGCCGGCTATTCTTTAGATGGAGATCATATTGATGCCGGGCCGCTTTTAAAAACTTATGTTGATGATGCACTGGATGAAATTGAATATATAATCGGGGATGTAAAAACCTACTGGGGAGCTAAGCGGGCCGCCGATGGCCACCCGGCACCCTTTAAGCTCACCTATGTAGAGATCGGCAATGAAGATTGGTTTGACCGGTCAAATAGTTATGACGGCAGGTTCAATCAATTCCGTACCGCAATTGAAGCAAAATATCCTCAACTGCATTGTATCTCTACAATAGCAGATGCACAATATCCCACGCAAAAAGTAACCAGTGGCAAAAGGCCGGAAATACTGGATGAACACTATTACCGCAACTCATGGGCTATGTGGGAAAATGCTTCGCAGTATGATAAATACGACCGCAACGGCCCAAAGATTTTTGTAGGCGAATGGGCTACCCGTGAAGGCGTACCGACTACTAATTTAAATGCTGCCTTAGGTGATGCTGCGTGGATGACAGGTATGGAACGCAATGCAGACTTAATCATCATGTCATGCTACGCCCCTCTTTTTGTAAATGTTAATACCGCCACTGCAACCGCTCCCAAAGCATGGCAATGGGATTCGGACCTGATTGGTTACAATGCCTTGAGCAGCTATGGTTCACCCGCCTATCATGTGCAGAAATTGTTCGGCAATTATTTGGGGAATAAAACTGTACCAATGACCGCAGCAAATATTCCGACACAACCCCGGCCGCTTAGCCGAAGAGATAGCACGAATGGAGTTACCACCCCTCCGCAGGTTCCTACCGTATTTTATTCTGCCACCACGGATGAAAAAACAGGAATCATTTATCTTAAAGTTGTAAATACGATTGGCAAAAAGCAACCGGTAACGATAAACCTGCAAGGTGTAGCCAACGTTTCACCCAACGCTACCCTGGTAGTTATTAAAGGAGATAAACCGGAGGATACCAATTCAATTACTGATCCTGAGAAAATAGTACCGGTTACCTCTGCAATAAAAGGAATTAAGCCCGTTTTCACCAGGACACTTGATCCTTATTCTGTAAGCATAATATTGTTGCAAACCGGCAAATAAAATGACTGCCGCTTTTTCAAATATTAATGCCTGTACATCTTTGCTTTATATCAAAATATTTTAAATCATCATTATAAAAAATGCCCCCCGGTGAACGACAGCTTAAACGCTCTCATTTTATGTTTGCAGAAATTCATCCGGTTTTATCACATCCGGTTCTGTTATTTGGATAAGCATCGGTGCTTCCAGCCGTTTCAGCAGCAGTTGCAAACCGGGGCCGCTATTTCATCGGATTTTGAAAGGGCAATAAGGCGTTTTAGTATAATACACATTCGGTTTTAGTTTGAAATATATAAATTGTGCGCTTATGAAAAAAATGTGTCTTGTGTTTGCTGCCGCTTTAACCAATATTTTTCTATTTTACTCCTGTAGCCAGAACAAGACCGAAGAAGAAAGTAATGTACATTTCACTGAGCTTCCATCTTCACAAACCGGCATTACCTTCAACAATGCCATTGTTGAAAACGATTCTGTAAACCTTTTGGTGAATGAATATACTTATATGGGCAGTGGTGCAGGTGTGGGAGATTTCAACAATGACGGATTGCCTGACTTGTTTTTTGCTGCTACACAATCGAGCGCTCAATTATACCTCAATAAGGGCGACTTCAGGTTTGAAGATATCACTCAAACTGCAGGTGTTGCTACTGACTACTGGGCAACTGGTGTAAGCGTGGCAGATATTAACAACGATGGCTTCGATGATATTTATGTATGTGCAACAGGAAGCAGGGATCCGCAAAAAAGAAGGAACAGGCTATATATCAATAATGGCAATCTTAGTTTTTCTGAGCAGGCAAAAGAATATGGCCTTGCCGATACTAGCTTTTCCACCCAGGCTGCTTTTTTAGATTATGATGGTGATGGTGACCTTGATATGTACTTACTCAACCATGCCATTTATGAGCCGAACATGAATAATGTTATTCCTGCTGATAGTATCAGGCACCCTATAGCAGCCGATAAACTGTACCGCAACGAAGGGGTATCAAATGGCCACCCCGTTTTTAAAGATGTTTCTGCTGAAGCCGGCATTAAGGAAATAGGGTATGGTTTGGGTATTGCCATCAGCGATTTGAATGGCGATAACAGTCCGGATATTTATGTAGCAAATGACTACATCGTCAATGATAAATTGTGGCTGAATAACGGGAATGGCAGTTTTCGAAATGCCATTGCTTCATCCATCAAACACCAAAGCTACTCGAGTATGGGCGTTGATGCAGCCGATGTAAACAATGATGGATTGATTGACATTGCTACATTAGATATGCTGCCTGCGGACAACGAACGTAAGAAAATGATGTATGCGGCAATGGACTTTTACCGTTATGAACTGGAACGAAGAATGAAGTATGAGCCGGCGTTCATGCGAAATATGCTGCACCTGAACAATGGAGTGAGAACAGCAGGCACCACTACTGAGCCGTTTTTTAGCGAGATAGGACAACTGGCCGGAATACATGAAACCGATTGGAGCTGGAGTGTGTTGATAGCCGATTTTGATAACGATGGATTTAAAGATATGCATGTCACAAACGGGTTCGGTAAGAATATGTTGAACAATGATTTTCTACAGTTCCAGGCCGATACCAAGCTCAAAAATCTTAGCACCCAGGAAGAAAAAGACAAGGCATTGAGAAAAAAGTTAGATGAATATGGCAGCCGCCAATTAACTAATTACTTTTTCCGAAACAATGGCAATCTTACTTTCTCAAATCTTTCAAAAGCAGCCGGCATTACCACACCCACCGTATCTAATGGTTGCGTCTATGCCGACTTTGACGGGGATGGTGACCTTGACCTGGTGACGAACAACATTAACCAGGAGGCCTCTGTATTACGCAACGATTTAATTGCTACAAAAAAGGATAGCGCAAATCATTTCCTGAAAATTAAGCTGGATGGTGATAGCCTAAACAGGAATGGTTTTGGTGCGGTCATAAAGTTGTACAGCGAAGGAAAGATGCAGATTGTAGAGCAGGCCCCGGTAAGAGGATACGCCTCTACAGTTGATAAAATATTACATGTTGGTTTAGGCAAAGCAACCATCATTGATTCACTCACCGTAACCTGGCCCAACGATAAAGAACAGGTGCTACAAAATATTCCCTGCAACAGGTTAGTACTACTAAAACAAAAAGACGCCACCAGGGAAAGAATAACACCAATACAAACTCCATTTCAATATTTTACAGACGTTAGTAATGAAAATGGTATAGACTTTACACACAGAGACTCGATATTTTATGATTACCGTTACCAGGGTTTGTTACCGCAAAAGTTTTCGCAGCCTGGTCCTTTTATGGCTGAAGGTGATGTGAATGGAGACGGTCTTACTGACTTTTTTGCAGGCGGTGCTTTCTATCAATCGGGCCGGATTTTCACCCAACAAAAGAATGGACTTTTTACCGCTACGGAGTTGGTTAAAGACAAAAAAATAGAAGAAGACCTGGGCGCTTTATTCTTTGATGCAGATGGCGACAATGACCTTGACTTGTTTATAAATAGCGGTAGCAACGAGTTTCCTTTAGGCTCGCCTTTTTATCGTCCAAGGCTGTTCAGGAATAATGGCAAAGGGGAGTTTTCTTTAGATGCAAATGCATTTCCAAAAACATTATTTACAAGTGCACAGGCAGTGGCTGGCGCAGACTATGACAGTGATGGAGATACAGACCTGTTTATCGGCGGAAGGATAGTGCCTACCCGATACCCTTTATCTCCATTTAGCAATTTTTTGCAAAACAATGGAACAGGAACCTTTACTGATGTAACACAAAATGTGTGTCCGGCTTTGCACGAAGCCGGAATGATTACATCGGCAGTATGGGCAGATTTCAATAGTGATAAAAAACCGGACTTAATCGTTGCAGGCGAGTGGACGAACATTCGGTTTTTCAAAAACAACGGGCACCAGCTCGAAGAGGTAACCGAAGCAACAGGTTTAAAGACCATGTCGGGACTATGGCGAAGCCTGGCAGTGGCTGATGTAGACAATGACGGAGACCTTGATATTGTTGCGGGAAACCTTGGACTAAATAACAGGTACAAAGCAACACCAAAGGAACCCATTAAACTATTTGCAAAAGATTTGGATAATAATGGCAGTATTGATCCTTTAATAGCATACTATATCACCAATCAAAAGGGCGAACGGAATTTGTACCCCGCAATTGATCGTCAACAGTTTGCCGAGCAGGTACCATCCATCAAAAAAAAGTATCAACTGCATGCAACATACTCGAAAGAAAAAATGGAAGATATCATAAAAGAGGATAAGGAAGGTATGTTAGCATTAACCTGCGAAGAAACCCGGACTTGCTGGCTGGAGAATAAAGGCAATGGCAAATTTGAATTGCATGCTTTGCCCATAGCCGCACAACTATCGCCAGTCAACAGCATTATTTGTACGGATGTGGATGGAGATCAAAAGCCAGACATCATACTGGCGGGAAATGAATACCAGGCCGAGGTGATGACTGGAAGATACGATGCTTCTTATGGGCTATTATTGAAGGGGGATGGCAGGGGAACATTCAAAGCGATATCCCCGCTCCAAAGCGGGCTGATCATCGACGGTGATGTAAAGGATATGAAAATTATTAACACCGCTTCAAAGGAACGTTTATTATTGGTTGCAGTTAATAATGATAAAATGAAGGTTTTTAAATTAAAGAAATAATATGTTGGGTGGAGGATTTAGTGAGCACATGATGAGGCTAATAGAAATCTGTCAACCCGTTTTTCAGGGGGTGCATTTCAAATTGTCGCTTTACTTTTGTTGCTGTGGGCGGTGGGGGCACCCCCCACCGCGGGGTGGCCTGGGGGGGGGGGGCCCCCCCCCCCCCCCCAAAATAAAAAAAACCCCCAAAAAAAAGTTTTGAAAATTTTATATTAAAAAGAA
>JANPIJ010000076.1:0-46474 GCA_031424955.1 Ferruginibacter sp.
ATACCCTATAAAGTTGCTTTTACCACCATGATGGAAGCCGAAAGTGGAACTGATAAAATTACACCAACTGTAGAACTGATGCTCACTTCACAATATTTAGCGTATGCAAAAAATGTATGGGTAGGTATTAGCGAAAAAAAATCACTGGCCACCGAATGGTTACTTCCACGTAAAAAAATCACCAGCCGGCAATTACTCGATTCATTGGTATATGGAAATAATATATTGGAAAACTCGCCGGTATTTGAGCAATATAATTTTTTAAAAGATTATTTAAAAAAGTACAATAATATAAGAGCTAAAGGAAACCTTGCTATCATCAAAGCAGATAAAAAAATATATAAGCTGGCTGATTCATCCGTAACTATTGCCGCCATCAGGGAGCGACTATTTTTATTGGGTGACATAATCGCCAATAACCAATCCTATGTTTTTGACAAGGAATTGGAGGATGGGATAAAGAATTTTGAATACCGTATGGGGTATAAAGAAGACGGAATAATTAATACAGCGCTGATTGCAGAAATGAATTATCCGATCAATAAAAGAATTGAACAAATAATAGTGAATTTGGAAAGAAGCCGTTGGGTACCCGTGCAACTAAAAAGCGATTACCTGCTGATAAATATCCCCGAATTTAAACTGCACGTTCATGAGCATGACAGCCTGGTATTTAGTATGAAGGTAGTGGTTGGTAAAGACCAACATAAGACAGCGATCTTTAATGGAGAAATGAAGTACATCGTATTCAGTCCTTATTGGAATATCCCTGCAAGTATCATGCGAAAAGAAACATTGCCTGCACTAAAAAGGAATCCCAATTACCTGGCGAAACATAATATGGAATGGAATAATGGAACCATCCGTCAAAAACCCGGACCGGATAATTCACTGGGATTAGTAAAATTTTTATTCCCAAACAGTCATAGTATTTACTTACACGACACACCGGCCAAGTCATTATTTAATGAGGATAACAGGGCATTTAGCCACGGTTGCATCCGCTTGTCAGAACCCAAAAAACTGGCCATCTACCTGTTAAGAAACGATACTTCATGGTCAGAGCAAAAGATCATAGAAGCTATGAATAAAGGCGTTGAAAAATATGTTACGCTTAAAAAGCCGGTACCTGTATTCATAGCTTACTTTACAGCATGGGTTGATAAACAAGGCAGGTTAAATTTTAGAAAGGATATTTATGACCGCAACAGCCGGTTAGCGAAAATGATATTGGAAAAGCCTGCAATATGAAATCTTTTTCAAAATCCTTGTTTTTTTAAATAAATTGCTACATTTGTAATGCTTTAATGGTTTTAGTATTTCGTCGTTAGCTGATTGAACTCTTTTTAGATGTCCGTTTTCAGTTCATTGTACCAACTAAGTCATTACTGTTTTTATTTAATTTTTAAAAGTTTTTACAATGAACATTTACGTAGGAAATCTAAGTTGGACAATGACCGACGATGATCTAAGCAATCTTTTCACTCAGTACGGCAGTGTAACAAGCGCCAAAATTCTGAAGGACAAAATGAACGGCCGCAGCAAAGGCTTTGGATTTGTTGAAATGGAAGACGATGAAGCAGCAAAAACTGCTATCGCCAGTTTAAACGAAAGCGAAGTACAAGGCCGGAAGTTAATCGTTAACGAATCTCAGCCACGCCAGGAAGGTGGTGCCGGTGGCGGTGGATTCAAAAAACGTAGTTTTGGTGGTGGAAGCGGTGGTGGCGGCGGCTATAAGAAAACCGGCGGAAGCGGTGGTTACGGCGGCAGTGGTGGCGGAAGAAGTGGCGGCAGCGGTGGTTACGGCGGCAGCGGCGGAAACAGGAGTGGTGGAAGTGGTGGTTACAACAGAGATTATTAATCAATTCATTTCCAGATAGTAAATTAAATCCCCCGTTAATACGGGGGATTTTTTGTGTTTCAGAGGTAAGCCAGTTTAAAGCAGTGGGCCTTTAAAAAGTATTTTTGTAGAAGGGGCTTCTATTTTCGAATAATGTAAAACTTAATCCTGTACAATCGCTTTCCGGATATTAACCGAATTGTCTGGCGCAATAATTTCCAGTTGATAAATACCTCCGGATAATTTTTTATTGGTATACAATGTCTGGGTAGTGTTATCACTGGAAACAGCCATCCTACCTGAATAAACCATCTGTCCGTTGTTGCTGATCATTCTTACCTGGTATATCCCTTTTAATTGGTTGGTAAATTGCAGGTTTACCATATTGCCTTTAATTGGATTAGGATAAATAGTGATAGACCCGGTATTGCTTTTATCGGTTGCAATTTTTACAATAAGACTGAACTTTTTTGAGCCATCCAGGTCCAGACTTTTAATACGGTAAAAATTATTTCCACTTAACGGATCATCATCAATCCATGAATAACTGTTGCTTGCGTTGTATCCCCCTTTAACAGTGGTTGAACTAACATTTATGAAATCCTGGCCATTGGCAGACCGCTCAATTTCATATTTCGCAATATTGATTTCATTATCTACCTTCCAGTCGATTGAAATTTTGTTATTGAGCTTGTTTCCTTTTACTGACGTAAACGTTACAGGAAGGGTAGCAGGGGCAATAATTGTTTTATATACCACTTTAAAGCGGTTTACATTCGCAGAAGCTGCATCGGTATTGATCGTGAAATTTATTTTTGTTGTGCCGTAAAGTGCAAGCATTGTGTTTGTACCTAAATAAGCATCTGCTAAAAAGGCCTGCATTCCGGGGTGATTGAGGTTGATGGTTACAAATTCCAACTGGTAATTGCGCCTGGTAGTTTTCCATAACTTAAAATACAACGTATCATTGTTTGTAATGATTGGCCTTCTTTCTACAGCCAGTACAGATCCGTAACGTGTTAATCCAAGATTTTCATTGATATTGGTGAATTTATAAGCATCCTCCATATAAACACTATCATGAAACAAATTATTGTATTCTGTTAGTACACCGTCAGCTAGTATAGTAGTATTATTGGCATTTAATAAATAAAGATTAGTTCTGATACTTTCCGGGCCGGTTAAAGGTGAAGTGCCAATACCTGAAAACCTGTTAACATTTAAATTCCTTTGGGGAATGATGGAATGTTCATTAACCTCCCATGCGAATAATGGCAAAGAATTAGTTAGAAAAAAAGTAGTGAATAAGGTAATAAAAAGGAAGGAGTTACAAATTCTAAACGCTGATTTTAGGGAAAGACCAAGCAGCTTAAGGGTATAGATGTTGGGTTTCATAGTACTCGATTTGGTTTCTGATAGATATTAGGATCGTCGATTGGAATCTAACCTCCAATAACAAATTAATAACGCCTGAATATTAAAAAATATTATACTAAAAAGCGGAAACAAGCAAATAATCTCAAACAGTAGAAAAGTTTCTACGACTACACTAATTTAGACAGGGCCTCATGTACAGCGATCACCAGGTAAAATTCAGACGATTATAAATAAAAAAACCTGGCAATCCTAAATGGAAAGCCAGGCTTTTGATTTATAAAATATTTGCTGTCACCAGCGCAATGAAGATGACATATTCATTCCGCTAAAAAATTAACTTACACTAAAGGGTAATTGTTCCAACTTATCAATGCTTGGTATTTTTTTGATTTTGTTTGGAGCGTGTTGAAACTCAGGAAGCATTTTGCTTAAAATGGGAGTAATCATATCATTATTATGGGAAATAGCCGCTGCTTCCAGCTTATTCAGTAATGAATAAAAATTAGGATTGGTGTCAGAACTTTTTTTAGCCCTTAGAATTTTGGGGTGATCAGTAGGGGCAAATTCTTCCGAATCCTTGAACAACTCTTCGTACATCTTTTCGCCCGGCCTCAATTGCGTGTATTGAATGGCTATATCCTTACCTGGAACTAATCCTGCCAGTTGAATCATACGGGTGGCAAGGTCAAGGATTTTAACAGGCTTCCCCATGTCAAATAAAAGAATATCGCTTGACTTCCCTATTTTCCCTGCCTCTAAAACAAGTTTGGCGGCTTCGGGGATCGTCATAAAATAGCGTGTAATTTCCGGGTGGGTTAATGTAACCGGGCCACCGTCGGCAATTTGCTTTTTAAAGGTAGCAACCACCGAACCAGCCGAACCAAGTACATTGCCAAAGCGGGTTGTAATAAATTCAGTATTGGATTCTATACGATCATTTAAAGATTGTATATAAATCTCGGAAACACGTTTGGTAGCCCCCATTACATTGGTCGGATTAACTGCCTTATCTGTAGATACCAATACGAATTTTCTCACATTGTGCAACATTGATAAATCTGCGATCACTTTGGTGCCAAAAATATTGGTAAGTACGGCCTCGCTTGAAAAGTATTCCATCATAGGGACATGCTTATATGCCGCTACATGAAAAACGATATCGGGTTGTTGGGCTACGAATATTTTTTTGATACGCATATAATCCCTTACAGATGCCACTTCTGTTTGCATACTATTTTGCATGCCCTTTTGTTTCAACTCATATTCCAGATCAAATAAGCCTGATTCAGCCTGATCCAGCATGATCAGTTTTTTTACATTATGTCCAATCAATTGCCGGCAAATCTCGCTGCCAATGGAACCTGCTGCACCGGTAACCAACACCGTGGCATTTTTATAATTTGCTTTGGAGATATCATTTGGCAGGATAATTTCATCCCGCTGCAATAACTCCTCAATATTCATTTCCTTAACCTGTTTCTTCTGGAATAAACCGCCTGACCACTGATTGGCGTGAGGTACTACGTTTACCTTAATTTTAAATGGTACACAGAGATCTGTAATAGCAATTTTCCTTTCTACAGTTAGCTTATCAATAGCAATGTATAAATGAGTAATGCGTTTGTCTTTAAATATTTTAACCAGTTGATCACCTGCTGCGCTGTAAATAGGCAAACCTTCCAGCTTTTTACCTACTTTGTAAGGACTATCATCAATAAACCCTACCAGGGTAGTATTTATTTTAGCATCCTGCTCCAAAACTTTCCGGGTAATCTGGCCCATCATACCGGCTCCAAAAATGAGGGTCCTATTTAACGGGTTAGGCTTTGACTGCGCCATGAAATAAACTTCTTTTACTAAGAGCCTGAATGCAACCAGAACAGATATTACAGTGAACAAATTGATCAACAATAAAGCAAAGGATATTTTTCCAGCCACCAATTGCTGTGTATCGGCCAAAAATATAACTGCCCAGATACCAAATTGCAGAAAAGCAAACTTAATGATCCGCACAATATCCTTTATTTCTGAATACCTTATGATACCCTTATAGATGGAGAAGACCGCAATACAAATGATGCTTACAAAAAGGTTAGCGACTAATCCCGGTAAAAAAACTACCAGGTCTTTTAAATCAACCGATAAATGATGAACAAGGAGAAAGGAAAAAACAAAGGAAACTGAAATTAATACAATGTCGCAACAAAAAATAATCCACCGGGGTGCAAAATTTTTTAAAAAAAGGTTATCCATAATGGTCAATTTAATTTTCGGTACACGTGGAAAATCTTATAAAATCTTTTCGTTATTTCAAATGCCCAAACGTAATAATTTGTTGAATTTCCGTAAATATTTATTCTGCAGAAATAAAGCAAAAAAATCTCAAAGAATTATAATAAAGCAAAAGATGATATTTACTACCAGCAATTTTTGCCTTATTTATAACCGTTTGCAAAAGTACTGCCAAACTAAGTAAATAAGGCATTTTATATCAACTTTTCCTTTAAATAATCTTAATATAACCCACCGGAGGCAGTATAATTACTACAAACAATGAAATCGGTCCATATTAACGTAAATAATTTGTATTTCTTATGATCTAACAGATATGATTTTAATTTTTAGGAATATTTTAAAATAAATTATTGAAAAATCTCATTTATTGCGAGGGAATTTTATTTGCTGAAGTTGTATGAGACATTATTCAATTTCCACTTTGTAGAATTTAAGGCTTAGTACCTTTTGGGGGGGTGCTGGAGGAATAAAACCGGGGTAAATAATAAAATAATTACTTCTCAACAATTAATAAGTTAAACCATTTTATTTAACCGTTAATGGAAGCCTTCAAACTACCAAGCCATTCATGCATTACATAATTCATCAATCCAATATTTTCTAATGAAGGCCACCATTTCGTTCTATCCTGCATGGGGCCCTCGTTCACTTTATAATTTGTTGGTGCGGCTGTTGGATTAAAGCCTTGCCCCTTAAATAATCGAATGGCCCGGGGCATGTGCATGGCATCGGTTACAATAATCAATGTTGAGTTTTTATCATATTTACCCGCCATATCGCGGGCCTCCTCCCGGGTGGTAGCGGGCGTATCTAAAGTTTCTAGTTTATCAACCTCCACCCCTAATAAGATCGCCGCCCTTTTAGTTACCTGGGCCTGTGTTTCCAGGCCCGCTGGTGAGTAACCTGAACAAATAATTACACTGTTTTTTATTGACCGGTGAATTCTAATCCCTTCCGCCAGGCGCCCCAGGGCACAATTACCAATTTGTGCGTTGGCAGGTAACCTTTTATCGAGGCTATATCCGCTTCCCAACACGTGAATCAGTATCCTGCCTGTATCAATAGTAGTAAAAGGCAAATTTAATGGAGGATACTTCCGTTCCATTTTATCAGCTATATAATGGGGTAAATAATAGGTGGAACACAATAAAAATAAGAGTACCGAAACGAGCGCCAATAGCCTGGCCATATTGCGTTTCTGGTACCTGAAAAAAATGTACGCCAGTATCAACAACAAAATTATTCCGTTTAGAATAGTAGCCAGGCCCTTTAGCCCATTTAAAATCGAAATCATATGTTTATTGGTGCTGGTTATTCATTTTAATACACAATTTAATGAATGGGTTAATTTTTTCACTTTTAAATAACCTGTTTTATACAATTCAGGCAAAACACCGGGAATGAACCACAGTTTTGAATTGGAATTACTTCTTAGATAAATGTAGCAGAAACGCTAAATGTAAAAATAAAAGGTACTATTTGCCGGGTAGTGGCGGGGGCAACAGATTAGCTGCAAATTTTATAAGTGGAACTTTAAGTATCCAATAAGCAACACTGAGGAGAATTAATAAAAGTGCCAGCCCGGTAAGATTAAGGAAACCGTAGACGATAGCAATACTAATTAGAAACTGTAAACCGGCATATATAGAACTTACCAAAACATGTAGCATCTTTTTTTCATTGCTGAAATATTGGTACAAATGTTTCCGGTGGGGCTTAAAGATATTTTCTTTTTGATACAAACGTTGCACAATGGTAAATACGGTATCAATACCATATACCAGCAACAAGCCGGCATATTCAAATTGATTGGCTACCTGTATTCGCATGATCAATAAAAAAACGATCAGGATAGCCAGGCTGATACTGCCAACGTCACCGGCAAAACAGCGGGCTTTTTTTCGGGTATTAAAGAAATTAAATACCGCCAGGCCGATAATTGTAAAAAGTTCCAGTGATTGAAGTTTTTCATCCAGTTCTGTGATAAACAACGGAACTATCACTGCAAGGGAATATAAACCTGTGATACCATTGATGCCGTCCATAAAATTATAGGCATTGATAATGCCAATCACAATAATCGCTACAGCTATTAAATATAACGGCGATAGGCTTGTCAATAAACCGCACTCCAAAAAAATCAATAATACCGATAAAACATGTACGCTAAATTTAAACCGGTTGTTTACAATCCGTATATCATCTATAAAACTAATAATACCGGATATGAGCACAGATACCAGTAGGAAAGGATAACTAAATTGGTTCCAGCAAAAAAACAAAATCGTTGATAACAAAAACAGGATTCCTCCTCCCCTGATAGTTGGCACGCTATGCGAACTTCTTTCATTAGGCCTGTCAATGATATTGAAATAACCTGCTATTTTAAAATACGCAATTGCTGCAATTGTCAAAACTGCAAACGGTAATAAAAAGTCAATCAAAATCTTCCACATCATTTTATTCAATTTCCCAGGCTTTTAGCACTTCCCGGGGTCTCCAATATAAATACATTCTTGCTTTTGTATCATCGAAAGTCAATGTACTGGTGATCTTCCTTAGTTTATTGGAGTTAACAGGAAATCGGGCACCAATTAAATCACCGGCCACACCCAATAATTTTGCAATTACAGCAGGAAGGGACATGGGTTGCTTCTTATTGTAAAATTGTGCAATCATATTCTCCAATTCACTAAAAGAAGGATGGTAACCATCGGTTAAATTGTAAACACCCGAAGGCCCCTGGATATTGATTATAAAATGGGCCAGGTCCTCTGCCAGGATCATTGATTTTTTAGCAGCGGCCTTTCCAATACTCAGGTACCTGCCGCTGTGAATGCCTTTCACCATGGCTCCTAAATTTCCCGGAGCATTTTTACCTGCTATTAACGGCAGGCGTAAAATATAATAATCAATTTTTCTCTTCGTACACCAATCTGCAACTAATTGCTCTGCGTCAATCTTGCTTTTTCCATATGGTTCATTCGCCATCAAGGGGGCATCTTCATCAACGTTGATTCCTTCCACCAAACCGTATACCGCCACACTACTTACAAATACAAATTTTTTGAGCGATTGGTGATGTTCCAATGCAGCCAATAAATTTTGAGTACCTGTAACATTTACTTTAAAAAAATCCTTTCTATCCTCATCCGTTTTGGGGACAATATGTGCCTTACCAGCAGCATGTACTACCATTTCAACCGGCGGCAAGCAAGGGATTTTATTGGAAAGATCTGATTGAATTATATTGCTTTCAGCCCTTCCTACAGAAACAAATCCGATACGTTGCTTTTGTAAAGAAGCCATTATTTCCTTACCTAAAAACCCACTTGAACCAGTAAGCAGTATCATGTATGGGATGATTTGAACATAAAACTCATATTGATATCCCCATATTGAAAACCTTTCCGTTTTCTATTTTATAAACCGCATTGGTTTCTTTACAAACTGCTTTATTATCAGCATTAAAATTCAGTTTATATCCCTGCTCACTCATCCAACCAATTTGCCTTGCAGGATTGCCTGCCACCAATGCATAATCAGGGATATCTTTTGTAACCACCGCACCTGCACCTATGAAAGCATACCTTCCAATATCATGTCCACAAACAATTGTTGCGTTAGCTCCAATACTCGCTCCACGACCTACATGAGTTTTAAGGTATTGATCCTTTCTGTTTATTGCCGACCTGGGGTTAATCACATTGGTAAAAACTACACCAGGCCCCAGGAAAACGTCATCCTCACAGGCAACGCCTGTATAAATACTCACATTGTTTTGCACCTTTACATTGTTACCTAAAATAACCCCGGAGCCAATAAATACATTCTGACCGATATTACATTTCTCCCCTAATACACAGCCTTCCATCAGGTGAGAAAAATGCCAGATTTTTGTTTCCTTGCCAATAATACACCCCTCATCAATGATCGCTGATACATGAGCGAAAAAATCATTGTTTGTGTTTTGCATATTATAAAAATGGATGTTTGGAATTTGGCATGGCCGCCATTGGATGATAGTCGCCATGTAAGCCAACCGGGGTTGTATGCCTGATATCATGTACCAGTTCAATCACTTTTTTTGTTTCACCAATACCTGGCCCTTTACCTGCAAGAATATTTTCGTACGACGTTGTGTGCAGATCTGTGAATCCATCGCTCCATTCAATTTCCTGTCCTGCTATTTGAATGGATCGGAAGGTCCTTTTCCCCTGCGCCTTCATCTCTTCGGGCAAATCATCCTCATTAATACTCAAAAACCACCTTATCCTTGCTTTCTCCAATTCAAGATACCCGGCAGCCCGATCGTGCGTATGAATATGTACTGTATTGCTTTTTACCCCCCCGAAAATCCAGGTAAGCATATCAAAAAAATGCACCCCAATATTGGTGGCTATTCCTCCGGATTTACTGATATCGCCTTTCCACGAAGTATAATACCAATGCCCCCTGCCGGTAAGATAGGTTAAGTCAATATCGTACACCTTATCGGGTGACCCAGTCAACACTTGTTCCCTTAGCGCTATTATGGAAGGATGCAACCGCAACTGCAGAATAGAAAAAATATGTTTACCTGCTTCTTTTTCTATTTCCTGCAATGCATCGATATTCCATGGATTCAGCACAATCGGTTTTTCACAAATCACATCCGCATTATTTCTCAGTCCAAATCTTATGTGGCTATCATGCAAATAATTGGGTGAACAGACAGATACAAAATCAACCGGGCTCTTTTTCCTTTTTAATTTATCAATATGCCTGTCAAATCGTTCAAACTCCACAAAGAAATCGGCATGCGGAAAATAGCTATCCATTATACCAACACTATCAAAGGGATCAAAAGCCGCCAGCAGGTTATTACCGGATTCTTTGATCGCTTTTAAATGCCGTGGAGCAATATAACCCGCTACCCCAATTAATGCGAAATTCTTCATTGGCAAATATTTATTACGACAACCGAATAAAAGATATAGCTACCCAATTTATTAAAATGAAAACAATTGCAAGTGAATTCGCCGGTTCAGGGAAGGCTGTTGTTCCCCCGAATATTGAATCAATGATTTAAATTCAATCACTTAACGATGGCTGCCATTTCACCAAGATATTGTTTGGCCAGGGTATCCCTGTTAAAAACTGTTTGGGCAATCCGGGTTGCATTAACAGACATTTGATTGCGCTTTTGATCATCGCCGGCAATTAAAAGGATTGCATGGCCGAATTCCACCGGGTTATCAGGAGGAACATTTATGCCACACTGTTCCTTTTCTATCAACGTTTTTATCCAGCCGGTTGTAGTTTGAATGATAGGTGTGCCTGCAGCAAATGCATCAAACATTTTATTTGGAGAACTCGTTTGTAACACCGGGATATCTTTAAAAGTAACAAATGCGATATAAGCATGTTGCAACCATGACCTTAATTCAGTTTTGGGCATTAAACCCAGAAAGTAAATATTAGGTATCTGCTTTTGCCTCACATACGATTCCAGCTCAAGCCTTTCTTTCCCTTCCCCAATAAAAACAAAAGCCAGGGCTGCATTCTCCGCTTGTTCTATTCCCTTAATGATCTGCATGCAATTATCCATCAACCCTAAAGAACCGGTGTAAATAAATATTTTTTTATTGACCGCCCATAAAGGCAGTGTAAAAACCGGGTTTTGCACGTGGAAAAATTCATTATCACATGCATTGGGTATGGTTAATACATTCGTTTTATTAAACCTGCTTTGTATTGAATCCGTCATGCCCTTTGAACAGGTGACAATCAAATCAGCTTTGCTATAACATAACTTTTCAAAATAGTAGGCGAACTTAATCAGGGTGCTGTTTTTTATCAATCCAAGTTCTATTGCGCCATCGGGCCACAAATCCCTCACTTCAAAAACCAACTTCTTTTTTCTTCGGAATAATTTGGCGAATAAGCCAGGTAAGCCAATCGTGATGGGACCTGAACTACAGAGGATAACATCAAACTGCCTCGTTAAGGCATAATAAATGGAGATGAATGAGAACAGTGCAAAAGTAAAAGCGCGGTACAACAGCGCATGCTTATTCGACTGTTTGATATTGACAATAATCACTTCTATGCCATCTATGATTTGCTTATCGATAAATTTTGTTGCGACTATATCAGACTTATCATAAGGGCTGGTAACTATTGTAACCTTGTGCCCGGCTTCAATCCATCTTTTTGGCAATTCATACATCCGGGTACTCCAGCCACCTTTTGGGGTGCCGAAATATTGATAGAAAATTAAAATCTGCATTAATTGATTTTAATGTATTTCCCGAACTCTTTATCATATCCCTGTGGGGAAAAGGGCTCATTACCACCACCGGGAACCAGTGTTATTTCACCAAAATATACCTGGTTATGATGTACATAAAGATCCACTCTGCAAAATACAAGATTTTTGGAAAGTGTTGTAGCCACTGATACCATTTCCTCTAGTTCTGGTGGCCTGGATACATTTTTTTCTGAAATTTCGTACCTGATACTGAATGGTTGTTTTTGCCACTCCATATCAAAAAAGGCTCTTTTATGATTCGAGAATCGATCAATATCGACCTGAACAAATTCCGGCTTGCCATTGAAACAAAAGAATTTATAATCGTATATCTCATATTCCAACAACTCTTCACAAAGGATTAGCGGTTTAATATTTTTATATTGTTTTTCTCTTGATAAATAATACGCATTAAATGACAGCCACCTTCTAAAAAGTTTATTCGATCGCTTTATATTAAAACTGGATTTGTCTTTGCAAATAAGATTCCACCCGGAGCCATGATTGGTTTTTAATATAAAACTAACCGGAAGGTTATCGAAATTAATATCTTCCGGCTTCCCATATATACCTAGCACGGGAACAAGATATTTTTCTCCGATCGTATCTTTAATATAATCTCTCACTAACACTTTGTCTGCAAGCATAGTATGCTCATCATTAAGTGGGAGTGATTTGAAATAATTCAATTTTTCATTAAAAGTTTGCGGGTTGTTGAGTTTTAAAAAGCTAAATTTAAAACCCAAACGGACATGAGTAATCCAACTTGTGAACTGAAAAAATGCTCTATCCGGAATCAAAATAAAAATATGGCGGCAGGTAAAGTACCACACTAAAAAAATAAAGTTTTTCATTTACTAAAAAGAGCGTTGGTTTAGCTGGGGTTTATGAATGTAAGTAGAAACCATTTAGTTAAATACCCTTTCAAAATAACTATTATACCAAATACTGATAAATACCAACTGTATGATTATTTGTTGATGTAAATTATGGTTGATGAATTCGTTCCTGATTTTTATTATGTCAATCTTATTAAAAATACCAGTTTTGAAAATGTCACATTTTTCAAGATTAAAAAGATGAAACCGGAAATACTCATGTTCCTTTATATACACAGCCCAAGGCACACTAAATCCCATCTTTTTTAAATGCTGTATGTAATCCGGTAAGGTTTTGGCTATGGTATTAGCCAGCAGGAATTTATTTTTCTTCCCTTTAAAAAGCAATTCATTTTTTAAAGTACCTATTCCTTCCATCAATCTGTAATCCATAAATGGTTCCCTGCATTCGATGGAAGCGCCCATGGTTGCCCTGTCATTCCGGTCATTTAATGACTGCAGATAGGTATGCTGATCCAGGTATAATAATTGCCTTAATGAGTTGCCCGGATAAATTGTTTTGGCTTCTGCCAATACCTTTAACCGGTACTCAGGAAATAAATTAATACCGGTTAGTTTATAGTTGTTAATCCATTCATTCAAAAAAACATTGCTCCCATTCATCAATAGCATCATATCCGTATTATTGATACTCAGGTAGGCATCCAGTTTATCTAACCTTTGATTATGGCTTAGCCTCTTTGCGATCTTAACACCCTTATGAATCAATGGCCACAAATGCTGGTACTGAAAAGTCTTATACCTTACGTAACCACCCATAATCTCGTCTGCCCCTTCACCGGATAATAATACACTCACCTTGCTTTTGGCAAATTTTGAGATGGCCAATATATGCGGATCATTTAAATGCACGAGGGGTTCATCGTGAAAATAACTGGCATCTTCTACATAGTTAACCAGTTCATTCTTTTCTACAAATATTTTATTAAAAGTATAATCCAACTCGGCACAAAACTTTTCGGCTAGTTTTGATTCATCATGCTGGCTATGCGTAAACCCTACGTTAAATGTTTCGATATTCGAAAAATGATTGTTTTTTAGTACTCTTGTTACGGAAGTACTATCCAGGCCCGCACTCAGCAATACCCCTACTTTTGCATCACTTACCATCCGGTATTTTACCGAGCTGTTAAATGTATCGCTGAACCATTCAAATGGACGTTGAATAGTTGCATGTGCCTGAATCTTTTCGCCAAGGTTCCACCATCGGGTAATTTTCACTTCGCCTTTCGCACTGATGGTTGCATAGTGACCAGGTAATAATTTTTTGATATGCCTGAAAATGGTGTTCTCCCCGGCAATAAAACGAAAGGCCAGCAATTCATCAAATCCTGTTTCATTCAGCGTGGCATCTACCCCATATTTCAGCAGGGCTTTTTGTTCGGATGCAAAATAGAAACCACCCTGGCTGATGGCGTAATAAAATGGCTTTACACCAACCCGGTCACGGGCTACAAACAATTCCTGCTTTTGCCTATCCCAAATAGCTAAGGAAAACATGCCATTAAACTTTTCCAAAGCCTTTGCGCCTGCATGCCGATACCAGGCCATCACTACTTCCGTATCTGAATGTGTTGTAAAGCTATACCCTGCCTGCACCAGTTCATTGCGAAGTTCAACGTAATTGTACACTTCCCCATTATACACCATTACCAGGTTTTCATCGGAATAAAAAAAAGGCTGATGGCCCGCATGAGTCAGGTCAATAATGGATAAACGACGATGAGCCAGTCCCACGGGATTGTCAATCCAATAACCTGCGTCATCCGGCCCACGGTGTTGCAGGATGTCCCGCATGGCTATTAACCTTCCTTCTTCAACCGGCTTTGCACCAAAATTCAATATTCCTGCTATTCCACACATAAAACTATTTTATACATTCATTCATTGTTTCTACCCATTTAAGTCCTACTTTTTCCCAGGTAAACTCACTAGCCCGCAACCTTGCATTATAAGTTATTTTATTACGTAATCCCTGGTCTTCAAATAACCTTTCTATGTTATTAGAGAACATAACAGGGTCTCTTTCACTCAACATCATATTTTCCTCATGTTGCCATAAATAGGGAATCTCGCCGACTTTAGTACTTACACATGGAATACCACAAGAAGCGGCTTCTACAATTGCCACACCAAAACTTTCATACCTGGTAGTTGTAATAAAAACCTGGTTTGAATGATAATATTTATGCAAATCTTCATTTTCTACATACCCAGGAATTGAAATATTATCGGTTAAATCCAAAGTCTCCATTAATTGTTTGCATTTATTCAATAATCCCTTATCAGGGCCAATCATCGTTAGATGAACTTCAGGGTACTTTTTTTTTAATTCATAAATTGCTTCAATAGCCAATTCAGGATGGTAAATATCATGAAAAGCTCTTACCCATAGTACGGAATATGGTTTTTGCACATTTCTGGCAAAAGGGAAGTTGGATAGATCAATAAAATTTGGAAGATAATGAATGGCAAATCCCAATTTACTGAACTTCTCCATAAGAAAAAGGGAGGGTGTATTGATTAAGGTTACTCTCTTTAATACAACTGTAACCCATCGTGGATATTTTTGATAAAATTCAAAGAAAGCACCTCCATGTAAAGTCATTATAATAGGTTTATTAGTCAATGCTGCATACCGACTAACAAGGTCTTCCATTACAAATGCCAAAAGACCAAAAGAATTTAAAATAATTAAATCATATTTTTTTTTATTAAACACCTGGAAATAAATAATATCTAAAAACCTAATGATTTTATTCTTGTAGACAGACCTAACTGAAATATTAAAATGATCCTGTTTTAAGAATTTATATAGGTATCCACCAGGACCAGCAAAGCCTTTTTCAGTTTTGAAAATGGGGCCTACCAAATATATTTTTAATTTATTATTTTTTAACATACATTTTAAAAGATTCCTGTACACAACCAAAAACAAAAAATGGATATATAACAGATGACATAATGTTTTTTTAATTATTCACTCAATATTTTAACCCATGAAGGTTTTATATTTTCCCAATTGAATAATTCTGCCTTTTTACGGCCATTGCGAGATAACTTATCACTTAATTCCCTATCTGTAAAAAGGCGAATTGTGGATTGGACAAATTCTTCAGCTTCATACCTATTTACTAGTAAGATATTATTTTCATGCTCCCAAATAAAAGGAATTTCACCAACATTGGTTGATACTATTGGTATACCACAAGCTGCTGCTTCTACGACAGCCACCCCAAAACTTTCATAGGATGTTGTATTCAAAAACACCTGGTGGGTTTGATAGTATCGATATAGTTCTTCATTAACAACCGGGCCCGTGATATAAAGTTCATCCCTTACACCTAATGAAGTTGCCAGTAGAACTGTTTCTTGTAACAAGCCTTTATCGGGGCCAACCATAGTTAGCGTACACTGAGGGTAAACTTTTTTTAGTTCACACAAAATTTGAACTGCCAGTTTTGGATTGTAAATTGAAGCAAAACCTCTCACCCATAGCAATGAATATGGCTTTATTGAGGTGCGTTTAAAAGGAAATTTATTGATGTCAATACCGTTGGGCAAATAACCAACCTCATACCCTTCCTTTCTAAAATAAGCCTGAAGAAATAACGATGGTGTTTGTATTAGTTTTGACCGATCGAATACATTCTTAATCCGATTCTTTTGACTATCCGAAAATTCAGCAAGTTTTCCGCCATGTAAGGAAAGTACAATTTGTTTTCTCCTCATAACAGCCAGTTTCGAGGCAATTTCAGCGATCTTAAAAGAAGACCCGCTAAATACATCAATATGAACATTTGTGTCCTTGTGGAACATCACTGCTAACAGGATGTCCAATATCCTCAATATCTTATTTTCAAATTTAGAAACCAACCTGAGTTGAATACCTTCCCCCGAAAGCTGCTCGGCCAAGGACTCAGCTACGCCTTTTGTTCCTCTTGAGGCGGATAAAAATGATCCAATAAATAGTATTCTACCCATTCATATGATTTCTGATTTTATCAACATCCCATAGATAAAGAGATTTATCAGGGCATTGTCCGTTATATTCAATACTGTCTTCCCAAAGGATATCTTCTTCTTTTGGAAGATTATAGGGCTTTCGGAGAAGATTAATAAATCTGAAATTTCCCATGGAGATGTCGAAATTATGCCTGGTTAGCGGAAAGTTGGTCGTGAGTAAATATTTGATGTTTGATGAGATCAGATTCTTAAAGAACCTGGTAATATTTTCATTACTGAAATGCACCAGGCAATCTCTCATAAAAATTAAATCCACATCGGGCAAAGAATCTTTGATAATATCAAGTTGAACAAATGAAATTTTATCCGTTCCGTATTGAAGATTGTTAGCTTTCACCAGTTCCTTTACTATATCTCCGCCAATATAACGGATATCTTTTTTATCGACATGCTTCATCCAATTAAAATCACCGCATGGCGCATCCAGCATGCTATGCACTCCGTGTTTTTTCAGAAACTCAGGAAGCTTTTTAACAATAGCCCTGGTATGATCCAGAGTAGATCCCGGACCAGACCGGCTCTCGTCACTTTTCCAATCGTTATTTTCATAAATAGAAGAAAACACGTTCTCGGCAGATTTTTGCATTGGAATTAAACGTCGATTGAATATTTGCTCAGTGTATAACTTATATACATACCAAAACAAAGGCAGGTCTTTTATCTTTCTTATCATTAGCCCTTTTGTCAATGGATATTTCATCTTTATATTTTTTTTATAAACTTTGCAGGCACTCCACCATACAAAGAATCATCTTCAACTTTTTTATTTAGCACTGAGTTTGCCGCTATTAAACAGCCTTTCCCTACCTCCGCTCCTACAACAATCGTAACGTGGGCGCCAATCCACGAGCCTGCGCCAATGCGGACAAACTTAGATTCTGCTGGTCCGTTCCGGAAAGAACCATTTACTTTTGTATGGTTACCTGGTGAGATAACCACATAGGGACCGAACATGACTTCATCTTCAATTATAAGTGACCCTGAGCCCAGAAACCAGCATCCATAAGCAATATATACAAAATCGCCTATTACAATTTCGGATGGATTGTAAAAGGTTACATTCCGTCCAATCCCTATCTTCCTTCCACATTTTTTAAAAAAGGGGCTTGCTAACCGGCCTCTCATATTGATAAAAATAACATTGTCCGGAAGCCAGTTAGTTAGCCATAATACAAAATGTAAGGGTAAATCGTATCTAAGTAATCGCCACATCTTTAATCTTATTTACTAAAATTTTTGTTTGATATTCAAGGGTATTTTCCCTGGCAGTGTATAACCCTTCCTGAATCATTTTTTGCCTCAGTGCACTATCCTGTATTATCCTTTCAATCGCCAAGGTAATTTCCTGCACATTCCCGGGTTGAATAAGAAATGCATTTTTTTCATGGGTTAAATAATCGGGAATTGCCCCAACCCTTGTTGCAACTACGGGGAGGCTATTCGCCATCGCTTCCCAAATTGTTCTTGGGAACCCTTCGTGATGTGATGGTATCACGTAGATGTCCGCATTGCGATACATCTCATTCAATTCATCCCCAATTTTCTTTCTATTATGAAAAACAATAAACTTTTCTACCGTTAATTCCTGAGCTTTTTCCATTAAAGCTTTCTCAACCGATTTCTTGCTATCAGCTTCCCATCCTACTATATTTAACCTCACATTGATATGACGGCTTCTTAATTGGGCCACCGATGCTACCAATTCAAATAGACCTTTTGCCGCCTCAATTCTACCGGTGTAAAGCAATTCAATTACATTGTTTTGGCAAGTATCGCTTCTTTCAAAAAAATCATGCCGTGTAAGGGTAGTTGTTCTGATTAAATGAATAGTCCTGCTAAGAGGTTCATATTTATTGAATAGGGCCGGTGAATTTACCAATACATCTGTATGGCGCATTTCTTGTCGAAATAAAGAATCATTTCGCTTTAGGTATTGTATCATCACCCAATCTCTAAGGCTTTTTACTTTGAACTGCTTTGCACCTTCGAGGTAGTCGCCCACTATCATAAATATTAGCCTGGGTTTTCGAATATAGTTCTTAAAGAACGGTGCCAATGGTGTAGGAGCCCTGATAACAAGGGCATCGCAGATGTCTGCGGCCCTGGAAATTCTACTGAAAATATGTCTGTGAAAAAAATGTCTGTGCCAGGCCGGTGAAAGGTTTCCCATGCTGATAAATACTATATTTTTTTGTTGCAATTCAAAGTCAGCCTCCGCTAAATGCCGTTGATTTCCATCGTGCATAAAAAGGTACAATGTTTTGACTTCTGAAGCCAATGCATCTAAAAAAACACCTAAATAACCCGGAACAAATAAGCGATTGTTTCTACTTACTATTGGGATATGATAATAAAATCCAAGTGTCATTTGAAATTCGTCCTTTTTTGAAGAATGGCCCAAGATAAACCAATAATCATCCAGGTATTTGCACCAGTTAATGCGGTGATGGCATATAAATGCATGGAAATAGCTAATAAGCTTACGAGTGGTAAATATTCAAGATTTATATCCATGTTGAACACCTTTCTCAAAAAAAAGCCAAGAGGTATTACGATCAAAGCGATTAATATAGCAAGGCCTATCAGCCCCATTTCAGCTAATACCTGTATATATGAATTATGTGCTGACCGGGTATTATAGTATTCAATAGTTTCACCGCCAAGACGTTCATACTCATAAAAATTAGCTAATTTGCTATCATAATGATAAAAATTATTTAGACCAATTCCACGAATTGGATACTCTTTAAAAATCTCTAATCCCTTTTCAACCATTAGTTTTCGCTCCAACCATGATTTATCAAAAGTTAAATCACCTTCCCCCTCCCCCCTCAACAAACTGGCAAAACGGGGGTTAATAGATTCCACCTGCGTTGCTAACCCCTCTAAATATATTTGTGACGAATCCGCTTGAGATATAATAAACAACAACCCTAAAAGGGGGATCATAACTTTTGCAAATTTTAATACCGAAGGGTAAATAATCCCTAATATTAACAATAATTGTAAAATTATCAGAATAGCACCAGAGCGTCCCCCGTTAAAAAACATCGCGAACAGAAAAAATGGCATATACATTACTGCCCTTTTTTTACCCCAGGTATGGATGATGTAATAGAATGCAATAGGAATGATACAAAGTAGATTAAAAACAAAATCGTTTCGACTCGGAGCAAAACGAAACGAAAGAATTGACATACCAAATTTTACATTAAAAAAATAGTATCCTATAATTGCAATAATTAAACCATGAAAAGCCCACTTGCTAATTTCCAAAAAATTGATTCTCTTTTGTTGACTGATAAAAAAGAATGCAACAAATATCCAATAGGAATATTGGATAAAAATTTTGACATTTTCAAAAAAGTCTGCGACTCGTGGCATAGAAGGTGCCAAAAAAGAAGAGGAAATCGCTATAATTAAGAACAGTGCTAATAATGTTTTGCCCCTAAATGAACCCTCCCAAAATGAACCAATCCTGATACCGACTGCAATAAACAAATAAAAGGTTATGGAATTACCAAATAGCTCAATTGCTGGAAACGTCACAAAAAATACAAACCAATTTAATATTTTTTGAGTACCCTTTGTAAAAGGTTTGATTGGCAATTCTACATTTTGTTCAAAAGTGTTTGTGCTACTATTCATCTTAAAAACCGCTTCGTTTCAAAGCGTTAACCCCATTTCTTAATTGCTTTTAAATCCTTCTTAAATTTAAAACTTAGTGCTAATCTCCATCCATCGTATGATCCTTTTAAAATATTGTACTTAATAATATTTTTTTTAATCATGTAGTTGACGGATAACCCAGTTAAACGCCATAAAACATACCAATTGTAATGCAAGTAGGCGAATAGGTAATTTCCACCTTCCAATCTTGTTTTTTCCAGTGAAATATAAAGCCGCGAAAAAATCACTCTTCGTGCATAGGCTAAATGGTCTACTGAATAAGTACTATCCTTTTGGTCATTATGATAAAATAATAACTCAGGCCGATATAATAAGATTCCCTGCTTGCTTAAACCATAACCAATGATAGCGTCTTCTCCCATTCCCAGCTTTTGTTCAAATAAATCAAATAACTGGAAATTAAAATTTTGAAAGATTTTTGATCTCCGGGCTGCAAAAGCTCCGCCACTAAGCCATTCCGTAATTCCACCATTCACTGGCTGTCGCCCCCTCAAACCACAAAGTCCTAATTTACCATCAGGTAATATCGGATATCCGCTCAACCAGCCTGCTACCTTCCTCAATCCCGACATACCGGCAAACAATACTGATCTTGGAATGGCAGCGAGCGCCGTGTCCATATGTTTATCTTCAAAATTAATAGCAACACCAGCAACCTTTTCATCCTGAAAAGTATTTTTAAGTATTTTAATAAACTGATCGCTGGCAACTTCCATATCATCATCCAAAAAAAGGAGGATATCTGCTGTTGATTGTTTATAACCTAAAAATCGTTGATAGGGTTGATTTTTGTATGCAGATTGCAGATAAACAATGTGATTATCGCTACTCAAGATTGGATGAATATTATCTGAAGAATCTATTAAAATAATTGAATTTAATTCTTCTGAAAATTGCTTCAGCTGCCCAACTAATTCAACTACTTTTTCCGGCCTGTTGTAAGTGCAAATGATTATATCAATTTTCAACACTCAACAGGTTTTCGTAATAAGCAATATTATTGGGTACAAATACACTGTTAAGATCAAATAATGCCGCTACCCTCATTTCTGCGTTTGCTCCCAAATAACCGGCATCTATTTCCCCATCAAATAAGGCTATAACTTTATTTGCAATATCGTTGCTGTTGGTACAGTCAGCTAAAATACCTGAAACCCCGTCTTCTATTACCTCCGGGCCGGGGCCATTTTTCATAAATAGAACAGGCTTACCCAAAGCCATTGCTTCAACCGGCGCAATACCAAAACCCTCCATGTGTGAGGGATAGCAACAAATATGAGCACTTGCTAAATGATGATACACATCATCCGCACTTTCCAGCCATCCTGTTATATATACTTTCGGTAAACTTTGTTGATTTAATTTTTTCAAAATCAACCCTTTTACATTTACACCATTTTCCTTGTATCCCAATTTACCAATGATGGTTAAAGTTGCCTCCGGAAATTTTCTGTTTACCAGGTTAAACGCTTCAGCTAATTCAAAAATCCCTTTTTTGGGAAGCACACTATTTGCAAAAACGATGGAATAGGTGGTGTAGTCAGGTTGCTTATATCCATTGAGCTTGGCTTTATTAACTCCATTATAAATAACCGTATATTTTTTATCCGATTTTACAAGCTTCAAAGTAACCCTGCCGCAATAATCAGAAACCGCCACAATATTGCTAGCATTTTTGATAGTTCGTTTTTCAAGCCAATGCATCAACCTGTTGCCCGGCCTGTGTAATAATTTATCAAAGAAAATTGCTGCACCATGGAGCCGGATAACAAAGCCCGGATGATTAATCCCGAATGGCAATAACCCCTGCCATTCCTGGCATTCAATTACATCAAAAGATTGTTCTTTTAAAAACTTTTTTAGTTTCAGGTTTAAATGCAAAATAAAAAACAGGTGATTAAATCTTGATTTAACGAGCGTAAATGGAACCCGAATAACTTTCACACCATTTATTTTTTCATTCAATTCGGATGGTATGGTATCATACAAACCCCAGACAGTGACGTCCTTGTTTGCTGATGCAAGCCCCTCAGCAATATCCCTGGTAAACGAACCGATACCCCCATGCTTGTAAGGAGGATATTCATTGCAGATGTAAAGAATTTTCATTTATTTAAGGAAACAGAGTTTACTAAGTGGTGATTTCTTCTATGGCCTAATTGCTTTTCCAGAAAATACATTGGCTTTTCCTAATGATTTTATTTTAAGTAAACTAAAAAACTATTTATTTCCGCCTTTTTATTATTTTCATCTTCTACACTTAACAATAAATCTGCTCGCAAAGAAAATGGCTTATCTTGTAAGAAAACGGATGAATTTAAACTAATCCTCGTTCCAGGGCCAGAAGGCTTATTGAGATTCTTCTTTATCAAAAGATCTTTTTTTATTTGTTGTTCAGTAATTATTATATACTTATATCTTGAAAAGATATTTTTTATTACAAGTAAAATATCCTCATTGGATAAATGCTGAAAAACCTGTCTAATCAATAATAAGTCAGATACTGGAATTTTATCTGTTAATGCATTGGCACAAATAAAATTAATTTTATCATTTGAATAATTATTCACATTTCTTTCAATCAACGATGGTACGATATCAACTCCTGTATATTTAATCAACTTCATTCTTTGACAAATTTGATTACCTATGTTGAAATCTCCACAGCCAATATCTGTAATGGAATTTATATCATTTGATTTGATAAATTTTGAAATAAGGTCCACATATTCAACTGCAGTATTATTGTAGGATCCTGGTCCTGAATAAAATGATTTGTTATTTTCTTCAGTTTTTGAAGAACCCCAAAGATCCTCTTTATAAATTTTTGTAAAAATTTCTTCAATTTTTAAATCTTTGTAATTATTATCAATTTTTTGAAGAGGAATAAATAAACCAACTCTTTTCTTAATAAAAAATTTGATTTTCGTGGGTATCAATTTTAATATCCCTTTCTTTAGTTCGTGAAATAATTTCATTTTAATAACTTTATTATGATGTATTTTATTTTCTCTAATGAGTAAAGCATCCAAGCCTTTGCTGATAAAATCAAGTTGAAGTTGTTAAGGGGTATAAAGTCTGAAATATGAGACCTTACATTATCAAGTCTGGACCTATCTCCCGTTTTCTTACCATAAACAAATGAAGTATAGTAAAAGGGGAAAAATGCATTAGTTAGTATCGTCATTTTTTCTTTTTTATTCAATGATATAAAATTGTCACTCCATGTCTTTAAAGCATATTTTATATCTTCCCCAGATGCATTATAGGAAATTGTGTGCTGAGTATCATGTTTTCTTTCGAACGAGAGATGTTCTTTTATAAAAGCAACTTTATAGAACTTCGAAATTCTCATCCATAGATCGTAATCATTACAATATTTAATCGTTTCTCTGAAACCATTCATTTTCCTAAATACATCCATTCGTACAATAACCCTTGTTGGATTTCCAATTGGATTCATATTATATAAAAAATAATTGAATACGACACTCGGTACAGCAACATGACTTTTGTTTTTAGGAATATTCCTTATCCCCACTTTTTCGCCATTGCAAATTTTAATCTGGGATGAAGTAGCCATGGCAACCTCATTATTAGCAAAATGAACTAATGACTTTTCAACATAGTGTTCATCTATCCAATCGTCTGCACAAATAAATTTTATGAATTCGCCATCTGCTTTCGAAGCCGCCATCATAAAATTAGGATACATGCCAATGTTCCGATCATTTTTATAACAAATTAGCCTTGGATCTTTAAATGCACTTATTACTTCCCAGGAATTATCTGAACTATTGTTATCAACAACAATTACTTCGATATTTGCATAGGTTTGGTTAAGGGCAGAATTTATAGCATCGCCAACAAATTTTGCGTTATTATAATTAGGAATACATATGGACACAAGTTGCTGATTTTTCATTTTGTAATCTTTTGAATTAATCTGTCTATCCAAAAGCCTAGAGATCTACGACTCAACTGATATTTTAATTTCTCATTCTGCCTTTTTATTTTAATATACTCTTCTTCAAGAAGCGTGTATTCAGTAAACTTATAAGAAGTCCTATGTGGAAAAATAGGTATCTGAATATTTTTATTTTTAATATCAAGTTCCTCTAAAATATCAAGAGCCATCATTTCTGGAAATATCCAGTGTGTTCCTGATAATTTCTCTGAAATTTTAATCATTTGATTAATAATAAGGCTACAGATTTGAGCGCTTCTTCCGCAAAATGCAATATTATCATTTAATAATTGTTGCTGTAGGCATAATTTTAGATTTGACGGGTTTAAAAGCTCTCTGACAATATTGTCAATTTGTTCGGTTGAATGAATTTCCCAAGCAGCATGCATATAGTTGGGTGCAATACTATAATCCGCTATAGCTACCGGAATATCCATCAACATGGCTTCATAGGTTGCAGTACTAGGCTGACAAATTATTGCATCTACTTTTTTTAGAAAATCGACCAAACTTGCTGAATTATCATTTTCAATGGTAACATCAAGAATTTTATCAAATCCTTTTCTTAATCGCCATTTAACTTCGCAATCTAACTGTGCTTTTGACCATAAATAGATGTCCTCGAACAATTTTTTTGATTGTTTAATCTGTTCTTCTGTATATCCAGCAGTATTTCCAGACATAATACCAAGGATTTTTTTTGTTCCCTGAGTTCTTTTTTTATCAATTTGGCTATAATTGTCTAATCTAGGCAATCCGGTTATTTCACATTTCCCTTTATTTCCAAAAAATTCCAAAAACTTAAAGCTACTTTCTCCAGGAACAAAAATTTTGTCACAATAAACAGGAAAATAAGGCGCTTCGTTACTTCCAAGCGACCATTTTGGATTATCAAAAAAATGTTTCCATTCGATAGTGCCATCCATTAATAAAATAGTGGGGATTTTATTAATCGTACACTTTTTTATAAACTCAGATAAGTCATATTCCCAATCACCCAAAATCAATGCAGCTATGGGGCACAATTTCATGAATTCATCCCAATCAACTTTATTCAAAAACTTTAAAGGAAAGTCAAGGTGTTCTTCAAGTGGGAGAATGTAGTTTTCTCTATCTGGAGTAATTGCAACAATATTCATTTATTGAATGATATAATATTTAAGCTAACTGAATGCTCTTTGAAACATCCTTTTAACTATGATAATTTTTTAATAATGATATAGTAGGGAATGTTAGCACTGAAGCTAGCAGGATTTACTCACACTCAGCTGAATATCCCATCCAAATATCTACATGACGTGCTTGCTACCTTTGTAGCAACAGTATCCAAAAAATATTTTCGATATAACAAAAACTTATCACCATATTCATTTTTAAGTAAAAAGAATATTCCAAAATCTATTAGTTTATTCACTTGGCAATTAGGGATTATGAATACTATAAACTTATTTAGTTATTGAACTCAAATATTTATCTAAATTAGAAAATTCAAAGTTTGGAAACTCTTTTATAAACTTATAAGAAATTAATCCACCAATTAACGGGCGGTTAGCCGTTTGTTTTAATTCTTCGGTAGACACTCCTTTAACATGAAGTATTGCAGGAAAATATCGCTTAATTATATTTAATAATTGGACCCTACTCACAAAATCAGTGCTTCCCAGGTGGTATATGCCCCTTAAGTTATTACTAATGGCAATATCGAAAACACGGGCAACATCTAATGCATTAACCGGAGTAGCAAATTGATCAAAGGGAGCTTCCAACTCTACTACGTTACCGCTTTTTAGCGTTTCGACTATTCGGGAAACAAAATTCTTATTTCTTAGTTCGTCGCCATAAACATTTGTAATTCTAACAATGAAATACTTCGATAAGTTTTTTTGAATGTATTCCTCAGCTAATAATTTATGTTTGCCATATATGGATAAGGGATTTACATGGTCCGTCTCCTTGTAAGGTCCGTCTAATCCATCGAAAACATAATCAGTAGATGTATATAAAAAGGTGATATCGTTGATTTTGGCATAATCAACTAAGTTGATGGTAGATTGAACTGTAAGTTTGTATGACAACTCGGGCTCTGCTTCACATCGGTCAACATGTGTTAAAGCTCCAGTATGTATAATTACATCTAAATGCAGTTTATTTAATAACTTGATATCATCTGGTAAAACAGGATCAAATTTAAAAGTATAGCTGGTGTCAAAACTTAAATGAGTTCCATATACCTGATGTGATGCTTTCAAAAAATGATAACAGTTCCCTCCAATAAGCCCCGAGGCTCCAACTATTAAAATATTCATTTAAAATGGTGAGTTAAATTTTGAAAAATCTGCAAAAGCCAAATCTCTTTCGGAAATGATTGGATTAGAAACTTTCCAATCCAAGCCAAATGAATCCCATTTCACACCAGCATCTGAATCACCGTCATAACATGAATTTTGCATGTAAGTAACTATACTATTGTGTTCCAGGGAAAGAAAACCATGTGCAAAGCCAACAGGTATATAAACCGCAATAGGTTCCCGGGCAGTAAGTTTAATCGTGAAATATTTTCCAAAACTTTCAGAACCTTTTCTAAGATCCAACACTACATCAAGTATACTCCCATTGCTTACATATACTAATTTTGCGTGAGCGTGAGGTGGCAATTGAAAGTGCATTCCTCTAACTACAGCATTGTTTGACACTGAAAAATAGCTCTCTCTAAAATCAGTTACAAGATTGTTTTCTTTAAAAAATGATTCGTTAAAAACTTTTATAAAACTCCCCCTGGTGTCTTCAAACCTTTTTAATTGGATGAGTTTTAAGCCATCTAAAAGTGTATTTTCTATTTTCACAGTTTATCAGTTATTTCTAAGTCAACTTGCTTATTCCCAATCATCGGTTTTCACCTGGCATTCAGGAATGCCATGCCGTAAGAGAAATTCTTTAAAGCTTCTGATCATTACAGGAGGTCCGGAAATGAAGAAGGAAGCGGATTTATCACTCAGCGCAAGAATCTTATCTATAGGTAGTACACCTGCCTCGTCCTGGTACACACAATTTATTTTCAGATTTGAATTAATTTCTGCAGCATTATCAAGCTCTTTTTGATATAAATTCATTCCAATATTTCTAAAGCCCGCATACAAAACAGGGTTTTCATAACCAGAGAAGGAATCATCATTAAACAGAGATAAGAACGGAGTAATCCCTGTTCCCCCCGCAATAAAAACAGTTTGCGCTTTATTATGATTTTGAGTAAACAGATCACCGTAAGGCAATTTTAATGTCGCCTTACTACCAACAGTTAACGATTCTGCCATGCGATTGGTAAAAGGCCCCTTTGCTGCATAGGTGATTTTTAGCGTATCGCCCTGTGGAGGTGTCTGCATGCTAAAGCATCTGGATTCCGGCCAGTTACCACTCGGGTCATATTCATCCAGGGCAAAATGCAGGAATTGACCCGGGTAATATCTAAAAGGTTTACTTAAAGATTTAAGTTCTAAAGTGAAGACTCCATCAATTGTACTTTCAATGGAAATGACTTCAGTAACATATTTTTTTACTAAGGCCATCTTTATTTATTTGTAGTCATGAACTCATCCAAAGTAGTTTCAATATAGGCAAACATTTCATCAGTCAATCCAGGATAAGTTCCCATGAAGAATGTGTTGTCCATTATATAATCAGTGTTCTCCAAATGATCGGCTATTCTCCAATTCTTTCCAACAAAAGCCGGCTGTTTTGTCATATTTCCAGCAAATAAGTTGCGTGTTTCAACAAGCCTTGCATTTAAGAAGCCAGTCAATTGATCCCTGGTAAATTTACTAGCAGGTTTGATAGTAATAATAAAACTAAACCAGGCAGGGTCAGAATCCGGAGTTGCCTCAGTTAAAGAAAAGTGGTTGTTATACTTATTGAAAATCTTATACTGTTTTTTATAATTTTCCTTTCTTCTCTGACAAAAATCCGGTAGTTTATCAATTTGGGCAACCCCTATAGCTGCTTGCAGGTCAGTCATTTTTAAATTATAACCAATTTCCGAATAAACATACTTATGATCATACCCAAAAGGAAGCTTGCCGCATTGCTGAGAGAAACGTTTACCGCAAGTATTATTCTCACCTGCTCCGCAATAACAATCACGTCCCCAATCTCTGAAGGCTCTTACTAAATTTGCTAAAATGGGATCATTGGTACAAATAGCTCCCCCCTCACCCGTGGTAATATGATGGGCTGGATAAAATGAGATAGTTGACAAGTGGCCAAAGGTGCCTGTAAATTTACCCTTATATTTACTGCCAAAAGCATCACAATTGTCTTCAATTACCCATAGGTCATGGAGCACTGCAAGTTCCATTACAGCATCTAAATCAAATGGATTGCCTAGCGTATGTGCGATAAATATGCACCGGGTTTTGGGTGTGATTGCCCTACGCATCATTTCTATATCAATATTATAGGTAACCATGCTCACATCTACAAATACCGGAACTAACCCATATTGAATAATGGGAGTCACAGTAGCCGGGAAACCCGCAGCTACAGATATTACTTCATCACCTGGCTTTAATCGCTTGTCGCCCAATGATTCAGATGTTAAAGCGGAGAATGCTAACAGATTAGCTGACGAACCGGAATTGGTTAGTAATACATGATCCAGACCTAGAAAGTCTGCAATCTTTTCTGCAAACTCTTCAGAATACCTTCCTTCAGTTAACCAAAAATCCAGGGATGCTTCAACAGCATTGATTAATTCCTGGTCATCGAAAACCCGACCTGCATAATTCACACGGGTTTTGCCGGGAATAAATTCCGGATTAGCAAATTTTGCTTCATAATATTCAAACGTTTTTTCTAATATTTCCTGTCGTATTTCTTTAGGATCTCTCATTTCTTTAATATTTTAGTTAGTTTGAAAAAACTCGTAAATCTGGGCTCTGCAAACCTGATCCATAGCTTCTTTTCGTTTATGTGATTTATTAAATTCTACAATGGTTGTTAAGGTTTTCTCTACAGTCCATTTTGGATACCATTGTAATTTTGATTTAGCTTTTGAACAATCTAATTTTAAATAGGTAGCTTCATGAAGTTGCGGGGATTGATCAATTTCATATCCGGCATCTTCCCCCCACAAAGCACAAATTTTTTTGATGATCCACTCTACATCTTTCACATCAAAATCGTCTGATCCAAAATTCCATCCCTCTCCAAACGAGGCTCCTTCACTAAATAACTTTTCACTTAAAGTCAAATATCCTGCAATTGGCTCCAACACATGTTGCCATGGCCTGATAGCCTTTGGGCTTCTAATCTTTACCTTTTCTCCTAATGAAATAGCCCTGATAAAATCAGGAATCAACCTGTCTTCCGCCCAATCACCACCACCAATTACATTCCCGGCACGTGCTGATGCTACGGCAACACCATGTTTTGAATATTCTGAGGGGTTAAAAAACGAACTTCTAAAAGAAGCTGTCACTAGTTCGGAACAACTCTTACTATTTGAGTATGGGTCATATCCTCCCATAGATTCATTTTCTCTATATCCCCAAACCCATTCTTTATTTTCGTAGCATTTATCAGTTGTTACATTGAGTACAACCTTAACACTTTTAGTATTTCGTACGGCTTCAAATAAATTCACAGTACCCATTACATTGGTTTCATAGGTCTCTCTTGGTGCTTTATAAGACTCCCTAACTAACGGCTGTGCAGCCATATGAATAACGATATCTGGTTGTATTTCCTGGATGGTATTCAGAAGAAAATCATAGTTCCTTATATCCCCAATAGTAGATTTGACAAGGCTATCTATACCCGCAAGTTCATAAAGATTAGGTTTTGTATTGGGTAATAAAGCATATCCAAATACTTTGGCTCCTAATTCATTTAAAAGAATGGACATCCAGGAACCTTTAAACCCTGTATGGCCTGTTAAGAATACCTTTTTGCCTTTATAAACGCCTCCAAAAAGTTTTTTTATTTCCATTTGATCCATGGTGCTTTGTTTTGTACTATCATTTCTTCTAACATGGTTTTGTCTCGTAGTGTATCCATGGGCTTCCAAAAGCCTCTATGCTTAAAAGATATTAATTGTTGTTCTGCAGCAAGATTTTCCAGTGGCTCTTTTTCAAAGATGGTTTTATCTTCGGCTATATAATCGATTACTTCTGGCTGGCACACAAAAAAACCCCCATTGATCCAGGATCCATCACCTTTCGGCTTTTCCTGAAATTGTTGAATAAAGTTATTCTCATCAATAATAAGTGAGCCAAATCTTCCTTCCGGTTGTACAGCGGTCATGGTTATTAACCTCCCCTGGGATTGATGAAATTCAACCAATTGCTTAATATCAACATCTCCAACGCCATCACCGTAGGTTAGCATAAAAGGTTCGTTATTGATGTATTCCTTTACCCTCCGAATCCTTCCGCCAGTCATGGATTCTGCACCAGTGTCTACAAGTGTCACACTCCAGGGTTCAGCATTATTTCTATGGTATTCAATTTTGTTGTTAGCCATATCCACCGTCATATCAGCCATATGGCGGTAGTAGTTAGCAAAATACTCCTTGATCAAATAGCCCTTGTAGCCACATAATATTATAAATTCATTGAAACCATAATAGGAGTATATTTTCATGATATGCCAAAGAATTGGCTTCCCGCCAATTTCTACCATTGGCTTTGGCTTTAGAGAAGTTTCCTCTGAAAGCCTGGAACCTAAACCGCCTGCAAGTATAAGTACTTTCATTATATTTTTATAATAAAATTCAATTGAGAAAATGAGACTGTATCGTTAAAATTATATTGCCTAAACCAAACTTATTGTTCCCTCTATTAAGATAAAAGACGCTTAAGTAATTTATAAAATTTCCCTAATTATTATTCTCCACTGCGAAATTTAAAAATTTTTCAAACCCTTTTCTTAATCGCCATTTGACAATAATTTCATTTTTATTTTTTGGCCAGTTATATAGATCAGTTAAAGCTCAATCGTTTCGCTGATTTGTTTTTGTATAGCCAGCCGTATTCCCAGACATAATTCCAATAGTTGGTTTTGAGGGCAATATTTTATTTATGAATTTAAGTTATGATTATCAAATCTTGGCAATCCGGTAATTTCCGTTTTCCCTCGATTACCAAAAAATCCTAAAAACCGGAAGGTACTATAACCAGGAACAAAAATCTCATCGCAATAAACAGGAAAATGGCGCTTCTTTATTTCCAAATGACCAATTAGGATTCTCAAAAAAATGCTTCCATTCAATGGTGCCATCCCTTATTAGTACAGTAGGAATTCTATGCATCCTAGATTTTTTAACAAACTCCGAAAGATCCGATGCCCAATCTGCCATAAAAATGGCCGCCTTAGGTTTTAAAAACAAAAATTCATTCCCAATCTAAAGTTTTATGAAATACAAGAGGATATTTAAGGAAATGTTCAGTAGGTCTAATATAGTTATCCCTATCTGGAGTAATTGCTACAAAATTCATTTTAAATTATTTGTGCATAAGCAACCTACTTATTGCAAGAAATATTTCTTAAAATTTTTATTGCACGCCTAAATAAAGAGGGATGAGTAACAATGCAGCTATCAAGATAAACATATACGCTGGCCAATATCTGATCTGATAGTATTCTAGAATAATTTGTCATCAGGTAGAGGGTAAAATCATACTTTCTATATACGAGTGAAACAAAGATCATTTTTTTAAATTCTGCACTCATTTTACTATGCAATAATTTGTCATTAGGAAAATAAATGGCATTTGCAAACATAATTTGAAATCCTCAAGATTTAGCGAATGCAGAAGGTTATCTAAAATTTTAATTCTCATTTGAATAAAACGGGTTTAATTTTTATAAAATAAAGTAATTTAAAGTCTTTTATATTAAACAACAATAAGGAGCTGAATAATCCTATAATAAACGCAATAAACTTAATTATTAATAATCCCAAATGATCAATATTCGCAGGAAAATACATTGTCATAAATACAGAAAACCCAATTAACAAGATAGACTGAAAAAGCAATTGAACGTTCTTATTTATATAAACACTCCAACTCTCTAATTTTTTATTATTTAATAAACTACCATTAATGATTAGTTGAAAGATGAACCCGGAAATAAATGTTCCTGAAATAATTCCTATAACGCCATATTTTAAACCCAGTAAATATGACACCATCAAATTAATAATGCCTTCCCCAACACCGTATAGGCTTTGTTCTTTAACAACAAGGTTTGATGTAAGAAATGCTCGGGTAGGTAATTTCCAACAATAATAAATTAAATTAAATCCAAGTGCAATCGTAAGAAGATCCCCTCCATAAAATTCTGCCCCAACCCAGGTTTCGACAAAAATTTTATTTAAATAAATGATAACGCAAGCGGAAATGGTAGCGGCCAAAATACTGACTTTTCTTAGCAGAACGTAATAATCATAAGCTTTCAACACCTCTCCTGCCCCAACCATTTTGCCTATATAAGGTCTTAAATTATTAGAAATTGAATAGATAAGCCCTCTTACGAGTTCAAATAATTTAGCGGTAATGATAAGTATCGCTACAGTTTCAATATTTACAATTTTACCTGTTAGAATTTGATCAAATTTTTCAATAATAAAGACGGATATAGTACCAATGAAAAACCAAATGCCTAATTTAAATAATTCCTTAAATCGTACTATATCTATTGTAAAATAATTAATTTTTAAATTGGGTAAATATTTCTTCACCCGATAAATAGAAAGAAATGAAGAAAGACTTTGAGTGATCAATACAGCTATAGCCATTCCTAAAATACCCATACCCAAATACAAAAAACAAATAATAAAAATACTATTTACAATCATTGTAATTATTCCAATTAGATTATCTATGTGGATTTGCCGATATGCAGTTAAAAGGCTTGTATATGTTTGGGAGATCATTGTTATAAAGAACCCCAAAGAGAATAAAATTATAACCCATTGAATTTGAAAATTACTTGCAGAGTCAATTTTAAACCAATCCGAAAAATTAAAACTTAAAAACAAGCCTAAAATTAATCCTAAAATCCCCAGAATTATTTGAAAAGTGGCGGTAATACTGGCATAATTTGATACTAAAGTTGTATCATCAGTATTTCTTGAAACAAATACGTTTAAAGCTCCACCAAATCCAAAATTTATTAACCCAAGTAATACAATAGTACTTTGTGCAAGAGAATAAGTACCATATTCAGATTTTGAAATATATTGTAAAATATATGGAGTTAAAAAAATCGCAAAGGCAATCTGAAGAAAGGTTCTAAGATAGCTTGTAAGGATACTTTTAGAATATGAGTTATTCAAAGTAGAACTAAATATTTTTTGATGTTTTAAAAATTTCCCCGATTGAATTCAATTGAGAAAACTTACCTATATAACTAAAATTATCACCTTCTAATTCTGGATTATTGTAGCCAATAAATTTTATACTATTATATTCTGCTGCTTCATAATCATTATTTGAATCGCCTATTAATACGGTATTAGTAGTAGAGTATTTATGCTTTTTTATTAACCCCTCTACCAATTGTTTCTTAGGTATTGGTGAACCGAGGATAGACTTAAAATATTTATCAATTTTTAAAGCATTACATAAGTATCTTAATTCCTTTTGATCAGAACCGGATACTATATGCATTGGCATTTTATCGTAGTTTGATTCCACAAAATTTAAAGAATCCTGAATTAATAAATCCGGGTTTACCAGTAACCTAAGCATAATTTCTGAAAATGACGCAGCCAAGGTTTGAATTTTTTCATCTGATACTTCTTCTTTCAATACCTGTTCAAAAAAATATCTAAACTTAACATATCTGGATAAACCACCATTTGCCTTATGGAACTTCATCAACGCTGCCACCTGTTCTGCGGGATAACCTGCCAAAACTTTTTCAAACCCCAGATTACGCACTGCATTGGAGTTCATTAGAACTCCATCAAAATCCCACAAGATCACTTTAAAATTATCCAGCATTAGCAATTTTTTTTAATACTTTTTCCATATCCTCCGGATTATCAATTGGGATGGAATCTTTTGACATAGGTATCATTTGAACTTCGTAGCCCATTTCTAAAAACCGAAGTATTTCAATATCTTCTTCTTCCTCAAAGGGCGTTTTCCTTCCAATATTCTTAAATTCCAGGAGCGCCTGTTTTGGAAAGGCGTAAATACAAACTTGGCGAAACCCATACCTGAAAACGCTTTTTTTATTTCCCGGAATGGCTGACCGTGACATATAGAGTAACCTGCCATCAGGCCTGAAAACTACTTTAGGCACGGATACACTTCTATAATCGTCTTCGTTGTCTAACGCACAATATCCATTCAATACGCTTCCATCGAACTTTGGTAAAACAGCTAATAATGCAGAAATGTCTTCGGGATTAAAAACAGGCTCGTCGCCCTGTACGTTGATATAGTAGTCAGCTTCAATTTGCAAAGCAACTTCTGCGATCCGGTCTGTTCCTGTAAGACAATCATCACTGGTTAAGATCGCCTGGATACCCATCGTGCGGCAATGCGACACAATACGGTCATCTTCAGTGGCTACATAAATTAACTCTTTTGGATAGGCCTTGGCACATTGATCAAATACGCGTTGTATCATGGATTTTCCGGCCAGCTCTATTAAAGGCTTTCCGGGAAATCGGGTTGATTGATATCTTGCTGGTATTACAAGGATGGTTTTCATATCGTTAATTTAACTTGTCGTAAATAGAACCGGCAATTAAATTCTTGTACCGCGTAGGGGTTAATGAAGAAATGATCAATCCCTTGTTTTTAGCATCATTAAAAAGCATTTCGTTTTCAATGAATAATTCCTGCTCCTTTGTACCCACTTTACTTTCTCCATACCCATCATACCCCGTAATAAAAATTTCTTCTACCCCCAGTTCAATAGCGGCCTGTATTGCCAAACTGGTATGCGAATCCTTTACTATTTCAGTATAATTAACCAAGCCTAATTCGTAGGTTGAATGCAATACCCTGTCTGGCACATAAGTGCCCATTTTCCGGGGGAAGGGAGGCAATAAACAAATACCATTGAATGATTCAAATTTATTAAACACGGTGGTTAAGCGTTGCCCTTCATTACCCGCCAGGCAATAATATTGAGGAACAGTTATAGTTGAATAAGGAAATGCATTTTTTGAACTTGCGTGAATCAGGCAGATATCTTCCTGCCCCTGGATAAACAATTTTATCGCCGTTGCGTGATCTATTGCAGAGTGCCCCCCACCAATGATCACTGCTTTTTTAATGCTGGTACCGGGATTGAAAACCGGGAAACGTTGATTATCCTCTACGCCATCTTTTTGATTGTGCAGTGCCCTGATAATGCTGTTAAAGGAATAATATCTTTTAGAAACCCAATCCATCACTTCTTTTTGAGGTAAAGAATTGGCGCCCGATACCATATAAGGCAGATTGGTGCCCCATTCATAAGTAGCCTGCAGTTGTGTGAAGCCATCTACCACATTTGCAAGAGCATTGAAATCAAGTTCTAATTCTCCCTTTGCATTCAAAGCAGTTAACAGTAATTCAGTCTTTAAATTTCCTGCCCCCCTGCCCATACCGGTAACGGTTGCATCTACTATCTCCGCTCCGCACTCTATCGCAGTAAGCGTATTAATTAATGCCAGTTCTAAATTATTGTGGCCGTGAAAACCAATTTTTACACCTGTTTGTGCCCTCACCAAATCATAAATACTTTTTACATCTTTAGGATAAATGCCACCATAGGAGTCCACCATGTAGAAATAATCTGCAATGCCATTTACTTCTTTAATGTGGGTAAGGAATTCTTTTTCACCTGGCCATTTCGACATGTACATCACATTGAATCCCACTTCAAAACCCAATTTTTTTATGGAGCTTGCCAATAGTAATGCCCTACTGAAATTTTTGGGATCAATTGCAATGCGCACCATTTCAACAAGGCCCACACAAGGTTTCAATAAGGTATCCACATTTTCCGGCCTTACATCCTTTTCATCAAGGATGATCACCAATTTTTTATTTGAAATATTTTTTAACCCTTCCATTACATAAACCGGGCAATAGAAATATTCACCTAAATATCCCTTCATGGGATTAGACCGGTAACCTATCTCCAAATACTCTACAGGTAACTTGTTGAAAGCCTTTATATAAGTATTTACCAACTCTTCACTGAAATCCCAATTGGTATAATAACCGCCGTCTCTTAAAGTGCAGTCAAGGATTTTTATGGGTGATGCCATTGCTATGAAATTGAAAAGTGTATGTTAAAAAGTGTACCGGTTCCTCAGGCTTTGCTATTTTTTACCTTTAAATAGGTGCTTCCACCATGACTTCTTTTCTTCATCTACGGTATAACCATACCCACCGCCATAGCCATAGCCACCATAACCATAGCCCTTACCGTAACCATAGCCTAATATTCTTTTAGTAACAATGCCATTAAAAACCATATTAATACTGGGCAGGTTTTTCTTTTGGTAATTATCCTTGATTAATTTAAAAAATGACCGTTGTGTGTAATTATGACGAACAATATACATAGTGGTATGTGCAATGCCGGCAAGGATCTTTGCATCTGTTACGGCGGCTATTGGAGGCGAATCAATGAGTATATAATCGAAATGTAGTTTCAGATAGTCAAATAATTCCAATAATCTTTGTCCGCCAATCAACTCGGCAGGATTCGGTGGTATGGGCCCGGAAGGGATGATACTAAAGTTGGCAATGGTCGGGTGGGGTTTAATGATATCCGTTTCTACTGCCCGGTTAATCAGGTAATTACTAAGGCCGGGTTCCCTGCTGATGCCAAGTGGCTTACTAATTTTTGGCTTGCGTAAATCAAACTCCAGGATAACCACTTTTGCACCGGTAAGCGTAAGACTAATGGCGGTATTAATGGCCACAAAACTTTTTCCTTCACCGGGTATAGAAGAGGTAACTAATATGATCTTGCACTTTTCATTCGTATTTGCAGTTACATAACTTAGATTAGTTCTCAACTCCCTGAATTGTTCCGCTACAAGGGTACGTTTTCCTTCGCCTACTACTACGGGTGAATCTGAACCGGTAGGTTGATAGATCAATTCTCCAATTATAGGAACGTCGGGTAATGCGGTTTCAATTTGTGCCCTGAATAATATCCGGTTATTAGCAAATTCCCTTAAGTATATAAAGATAGCAACTAAAATAACCGCCAGTAAAAGCGCATTGCCATAAATCTTTCCGGGAACAGGTGCTACTAATCCAGCAGATTCCGGCCTTTCGATCAGCCTGTAATTCGGCAATATCGCTGCCGCAGCTATTGCGGATTCTTCTCTCTTTTGCAATAAGAAAGTGTAAATGGCATTTTTTATTCCCTGCTGCCTGCTGATGTCTATTAAAAGTCTTTCCTTTTGAGGGATTTTACCGAGAGTAGATACTATTGCATTATTGTCGGCCTGAAGGCGTGTTCGGCTTGCCTGCATACCCAATTTTAAATTGTTGATACTGGTAATAATACTTGGTTTCAGTTTGGCAATTGCCTGCTCATATACCTCAATTTCCGGATTTTTACTACCGGAAACCTGTTTTATCTTTTCAAGCTCAAATTCAGATTGGTACAACTGATTGAGTAATCCAATTAATACGGGGTCTGTTGAGCCAAGCGTAGCAGGTATCGGGCTGTTGGTATTATTTCTTCGGGTAACATACTGGTTTATTTGTTTCAACACATCCATCTGCACATCGAGCTCTCCAATCTTTTTATCGGTTTCTTTAAGTTGCTCTAAAAACAGGGTACCTTCTGCACCAAGGTCAACAATTCCCTGCGAGGTTTTAAATGATTGCAGGTTTTTCTCTACCCCACTCAATTCCTCTGACACCAATCTTAACCGGTCATCTAAAAAACGAAGGGTATTGGCAGATATCCTGCTTTTATAATCTACCGTAGTGGTACCATATAAATTGATCAGGTTTTCAAGGATGGTTATTCCACGTTCAGGCAGTGCTTCCGTATAGGAAAGCTGAAGGATGGAAGATTGCTTACTGACGGGTTTAATAGAAAGTGATCGTTGAATAATATCAACAGCAGAGGAAACCGGCATTATTGTAATGAACCATTTATCGCTTTCGGGAGTAGGCAAAAATTCACGATTAACGCTCCATCGGATCTTCCCGAATTTACTTTGCACAAAAGTATCTAAGGGGTAAGTTATGCCTTTAAACACTATTTTATTTTCTACCAGTTTTACTTCCGCGTACACTTTATTCTTTATCGAGTCTGGGTTTTCAAGTTCAATTCTAAAAGGGATATTTGTAAAATATTGACCCGTTTTCACATACCCCTTTTGGCTATACTGCACGTTTAATTGCAATTTTGAAGCTAATTTTCCTAACAAATCTCTTGAACTGAGTATCTCCATTTCTCTTTCGGCTTCCACAGACAAATTCCGGGTATCCAATTTAAATATCTCCTGTAAATTAGCACCTTTTTGTTGGCTGTCGTCATTTACTACCACTTTAGCGTTTACAACATATTGAGATACCTGGTAACGTAAATAAATATAACCACCTAATATTCCGAGTGCTAAAGCAAAAGCAATTAGCGGCCAAAAGGGTAGTATCCTGAATAACAACCTTTGTATTCTTTGACTCTCATCTAACGATTCCTCAAGGTTATTAAATTGCTGTTTTTGTGCTGACATAATTTTATATAGATGAATTTCCTATTTGCTTACATTTATTATAGTAATGAGTAACGACAAACCAACAGCTACTATGCTGAGGTATTGAGGTACCCCTGTGCGGTTGATGAATTTAGCTTTTACAGCTTCTACATATACCAGGTCATTTGTTTTCAGGTAAAAATAGGGTGATTTAAAAAGGTCCTTTGATAATAAATTCACCCTGGCAAAACTTCTTTCCCCATTTACTTCCCTTACAACCAATACATTTTCCCGCTTCCCCAGATCTGTCAGATCACCAGCCACACTAATAGCTTCCAGGATAGTGGTGCGTTCATTCGACATGGTGAACCTTCCCCCGTTTTTTACTTCCCCCATCACCGAAAAATTATAATTCATAAAACGTACATTTACAACCGGGTTCTTTGTATAATCTTTAAATAATTCGGTGAGGGCAGTTTCCAGTTGCAACCGGGTCAGTCCCTCAGCCTGCACTTTGCCAACGTAAGGTATTTTAATTTTGCCATCTGCCTCTACCAGGTAGCCGAGAGCCGAACCACCTGTAGGAATAGCCGCTCCACTTGCCCCACCTGTTCCATTACCGGAATTAAGCGCTATCAAATCCAACGGATTACTGCCACCAACTGTAATCCACAATTGGTCGTTTTTTTGTATCGGGTTTTCGAAAGCGATTTGTGCATCACGTAAACTACCCGCAGTAGTATCTTTCAGGTCATATAGGTACACCACCTGTTTGGTGGATGTGCAGGACGACATATTAAATGTGGCCATGATCAGCACTGCATAAAGCAGTCGGTATTTAAAAATTGATAACATAAATATTTCCGGGAGATTTTAATGCAGGTATAAAGTTGAAAATTAATATCATTTGTTTTGTGTAACGATCAGGAAATCTGTTAACCTGAAACATTGTTAATAAACGTTTGAAATAATTATACGAATCGGGAAATTACGTTAGAAACCACTGTTTTTCACGGCTTCGCCTACCTCAGTCACACCGAAATGACGAGCTTTATTAAACCCGGGGTTCTTAAAAAGTTTAATGGATAAAATAATTTAAAGAATTAAAGCCAAAACTTTTATTCACAACCAAATCCTCTTATGCTTTAATAAAACAGCCCCTAAATATTGGTTTTCGCACTTATCCTATGAGTTACGCAGGTTGAGCACCAGCCAAATAACCTTTCTTTAATCATAATTTGGGCGCAAAAGTACTTGTTTCTTTCTTACGGTTGCAATATAATCTGCATCCTTATAGCAGGAAATTTATTTTGCAATGCCATTTTTCAAAAGTGATCAATCAATTGTAAATTAAAATTTACAGTGGTATTTCCAGCTTATTTAGCTGCCACGCATAAATCAGACCAAAATATTTATTTCACTATAATACGGCCTCATGCCTGTAATGGTAAACCTCGCGTTATTAATATGGGTAAGAGAATAAAAACCAGGATAGGGCTGATTTCGGTTCACCTGGTGTTTAAAAAAAAACATTCTAAAACAAAATTCATGAGGCCTTATTGATTACACATCAGAGTAGGAGATGATGAAATAACAAATACCTGGAAATTAATAACCCTGGAAATATAAAATTATAGCCGGGGAATTACACTGGTTATTTGAATAATCAGCAACTTCCGGCACAAATTAATCAGGTAATAATATGGTGAATAATTTATCATTTTGATATACCTGCAAATGAGTATTGATCTGCAATCTTTTAAGATATATGATAACTGTATGATAAGCAGGTATCATTACAAGCAATTTATTTTTTAAAAAATATTTTACTAGCCACACCAAATAAATATGATTTGTTATTAATATCCGCCAAAATTTAATGGTCATATCTATACAAATGTTAACTGATATCATAAAATACCACCTTTACTGGCAATGATTAATCAATTAAATGGGTATTTAACTGGACGTTTTGTGAATGTAAGGTACTTTTTAATAGACGAATTTAATTAGATCCTCAATCCCAGCCTGACTTGTAGTATAGTAATTGAATACCCGGTCTCAAAATCTCGGTCCACTATCTCATTTGTTAATTAATGCGTCCCAATTAAATATGCAAGATGTCTGCATTTTGCCCGGATAAGGCCTAATTAAAAAAAAATATTTTTTTTTAGCTCTCAAATGGGCCTAAAAGGCACTAAACAAGGGAATAAATTAGCTAAAATTTACACAATTCACATTTCTACGGTTTTTAATTAAGTCAAAATAACTTATTTCATACTTTTATATTACTTTTGTCACTAAACATATATCATCTTACTTATCAAGTAATTAAATTAATGCCTTATGCAACGTTTTCATTGGAAACAAATAGCCTTTAGTGTTTTGATTTTTGCATCTGCCGCTACGGTATTTGCTCAAAAAACAGAAACAACGTACAACACTGTTAAACCTTTTACAGGTAGTAAAGAATTCAGGAAATTTTCTGTAGGTCTGAATGCAGGAGTATTAACCCCTTCAGTTATTATTGGCGGGTCGAACGACTACACGAACCCGCAGTTTTCCCTGGGATATGGCGCAAATGTCAGGTACCAGTTTAATCATTATTTCGCTTTGCAAGCCGACTATTTAGGTGGATCATTAAAAGGAAACCAGGATGCTAACCTGGGAAATGGCGCTCCGCCAACTCAAAGGGTAGTGAAATCCTTTAAAACTAAAATAAAATACGCAGCCAGTCTTAATGGCCAGTTTACCTTTGGTAATGTTAACTGGTTAAGAGAAAAGAACACCATCGTACCTTATGTATCTGCCGGACTTGGCCTCGTAGGTTATGAAACTAAGATCAGTAAAACCTCGCTGACAGATCCTCAAACACCTTATGATGATAAACCTTCTAAAAAGGAATTATTTGTACCGGTGGGTTTAGGTTTTAAAATAAATGTTGCAAGAATGGTTAACCTTGATCTTGGATACCGCATGCAGTTTGTAGATGGTGACAATTTTGATGGTTATTCTTACTGGACGGTTCCTGGCGGACAAAGCAGTACTGTTAAAAAAGATAAGTTTTCTTATGGTTTCATAGGTTTGGAATTTGCATTGGGTAATAAAGCAAAGCCACAGTTATTGTTTGATAACCCGGCTTCAAGAACCAATAGCAATCTGCAAACTCAAATTGATACGGTTAAAACAACCATCGATGCCTTAAAGAACGATACAGATGGCGATGGTGTTGCAGATATTTTTGACAGAGAACCAAATACTCCGGCAGGATCACCAGTTGATAGTCACGGTGTAACAAAAGATACTGACGGAGACGGTGTTCCAGATTGGAAAGACAAACAACTGATCACTCCAACAGAGTGTCAACCAGTTGATGCTGATGGTGTTGGTAAATGCCCTGAACCAGCTTGCTGCACTGAATTAAAAGATCAGATTGCAAAAGCTGCCGTTGTTTCTGAGTGCCCTACAGATTACCCAAGCCTTTCAATGAAGGGTGCAAGTTTAAGCAAAGATGTAAAAGCAATGTTAGCTACAGTAGCTTCTAAACTACAGGAAAAGCCAACATGTACTATTACCATTACTGCTTATCCGGGTGCATCAAAAGCACAGCAATCTTTGGCAGATAAGAAATTAGATGCAGTGAAAAACTACCTGGTAGAAACATTGGGTGTAAGTGCTGACAGAATTGCTACTGATAAAAATATTGGTGGTGGCGATGTGAATGTGTTAGATATTAAATAAGAGTTTAGTTTAAGTTAAATTAAAAAACCCTCCCGGTAAATCGGGAGGGTTTTTTATTTAAATTAAAAGGGAATAGATGAGTAGCTATCTACCCGTTGACAGACCGCTTCTCTTTAGGTTCTGCATGTAATAACGAAACCCACATTGGGAATGGATTTGTGAATAAATAGTAATATAAAAAACCCAAAAAGGAAAAAATTTAAGCAAAGTGAGATAGACAAATTAGTATTACAAATTTATTATTTCTCCACGAACAAGTACGGCAGCAGGGAGCATTTCAGGTTGTCGTTTTGAGACTAGCCCAGGGTTGCCAACTATGCAAAAGCCCCGCCGAAACGTAATTCAGAATACAGGCGAACCGGGAATACCCAGGAAAAATAGCGCAGGATTAAGGCAAAAACGAACCACGAAGACAAAACGAAAAATACACGACGCAAAGTAAACCAGTGTGCAGCATACCAAAACAAATTTGTAATTTTATGAGCCTGCAGACATTCATAGTCTTTACCGATGCCAACTGTTAAGTTTACATATGCACTCAATACATTTTTTAAGGGGCTAAAAGATACCCCAGCCAATGGTCATTCCCTGGGTGAAGTGCTCAGGGAAATTGATAGCAGCTATCCGGGTATCCGCAATTATATACTCGATGAGCAAGGGAGCCTCAGAAGGCATGTGAATATTTTTATAGATGGCAAAATGATCAATGACAGGAGCAAACTAGGTGATACCTTTTCTGCAAATAGCGAGATCTATATCATACAGGCATTGTCAGGAGGGTAACCCCCGGAATTTTACCTGGTAGCAAACAGTCCCCCCAAAGGAGCAGCGCAGAAGGCGGTGGTAGCAACACAACAGTTTGGTTAATAAAAAATATAAATTGAAAACTATATAATTTATGTTGCAAACGATTCTTCTCGGCACCCGCAAGGGATTTATTTCCTATCAATTCAAAAAAAATAAATGGCAGCTGGAAAACCTTTCCTTTGAAGGAGCCCCGGTTTCTATAGCGTATGCTGATACCAGGACGGGTACCTGGTGGGCCAGTCTCGATTACGGTCATTGGGGTGTTAAACTGCATCGCTCTGCCGACAGGGGAAAGACATGGGAAGAAATAACAGCGCCGGCCTATCCCGAAGGTGAAGAAATAAAAGATGGCGTACCTGCAGCCACCCGCTATATCTGGGCCATGGCGCAAGGAGGAAAAAAATTTCCTGCGAGGCTATGGATTGGCACCGACCCCGGTGGCTTGTTTAAGAGTGAAGATGAAGGCAATAGTTTTCATTTGGTAGAATCATTATGGAAACATCCAACCCGTAAAGAAGGATGGTTTGGCGGCGGCCGTGACCAGCCGGGTATTCATTCTATTGTTGTTGATCCGAGAGATGAAAGCCGTATCCATGTCGCTATTAGTTGCGCCGGTGTTTTTGAAACAACTGATGCCGGACAAACATGGACCATCCGCAATAAAGGCATGAAGGCCGAATTTCTGCCCGACCCCAATGCAGAAACAGGATATGATCCACATATATTAGTGGCTTCGCCAACCAATCCGGATGTGTTGTGGCAGCAAAACCATTGCGGCATTTATCGCTCTGTTGATGGTGGCAAAAACTGGATAGATATCGGGCAACCGGAGGGGCCTGCAAATTTTGGCTTTGCGATTGCAGTAGCGGAAGATAATGCTGACCAGGCATGGGTAGCCCCGGCCAACAGCGATATGACACGTACTGCCATTAAAGGTTCCTTTTGTATTTGTCGTACCGATGATGGCGGTAAAAGCTGGATTGCCCAGAGAAAAGGATTACCACAGCAAAACTGTTTTGATATTGTTTATCGCCATGCATTGGCGACATCTGGTGATGCCCTGGCATTTGGCACCACTACTGGCAATTTCTTTTTTTCACCCGACAGGGGTGAACACTGGCAAACGATCAATAATTATTTGCCGATGGTACATTCGGTTCAGTTTGCAGAGTAACCCGTATTTTTTGTTTTCAGCAATAGTGCTGGTGGCTTCGCTTGTGTAGGCTGAACAAAGCGAAGTTGATACACCGCTCACTTTATACTTCTGGTTTCATGGTATCGCTATCAGGCGTCGGAGTTTCATTCCCTCCCACTTTTCCACTCAATGAAAATCCGGCGGCACCTTCAGTGAACTTCTTAAGCAACTGTGTAAAGAAAGGAAATGGCCAAAAACAAAAACGCTATAATCATTTGGATTATAGCGTTTTAAGCGATTTTGATGGTTTGAGAGCGGAGACTAAGGGATTCGAACCCTTGATAGAGTTTCCCCTATACACACTTTCCAGGCGTGCTCCTTCAACCACTCGGACAAGTCTCCTGGTCATTTGATTCCGATTTTATACTTTAGTATTGTACCACAAATAAAAAGATCAGTTTTTCAGGACGGCAAAAATACAGTATCGAACCTTATTGTACGAATATTTTTTCCGCATTAGCAGTAGTGATAGCCGCAACCTCTTCCACCGAACATTTTTTCACTGCTGCAAGCTTTGTGATAATATATTTTAAATAACTGCTCTCGTTTCGTTTGCCCCTGAAAGGTACAGGAGTCAGATAAGGTGCATCTGTTTCCAAAACCAGGTGCTTAAGATCAATATTCTCCAATACTTCTGCCAGTCCCCCATTTTTATATGTAAGCACGCCCCCGATTCCAAGATAAAACCCGGCACGGATGATTTCTTTTGCACTATCAAAACTTCCGCTAAAACAGTGGAAAATGCCTCTCACTCCCTTTGGAACGTACTCTTTTACAATATTGATTGTTTCCTGCATTGCATTCCTGGTATGAATTGAAATTGGCAGGCCATAATGGATAGACCACTCTATTTGTGTTTTAAAAGCCATCACCTGTTCCGTTACAAATGTCTTATCCCAATAATAATCCAACCCGATCTCTCCAACGGCAGCAAATTCTCTTTTAGCTAACCAATCCTTTACTATTTGCAATTCTTCCTTGTAGTTCTCCTTTACATAACAGGGATGTAGCCCCATCATAGCAATACATTTCCCTGGGAACCGCTCCTCCAAACAAATCATTGCATCAATGGCCTGGCTGTCTATTGCGGGCAAATAAAACTTAGTGACGCCTTCTGCTACTGCCCGTTTAATTATATCGTCAATATCGCCTGTAAACTCGTCAGAATAAAGATGGCAATGTGTATCGGTTATTATCATACCTGCTTTAAAATGCAAATGTGGCCAAAATAATTCAATACAACCAAATCATTTGACTATTACTTAAACGGGAAGCGGCAAAAAAGTTTCGCAGGGCGCCAACTATTCTATTGGTGTATCAGTAAACCATTCGGGCATTCCTAAAAAGCCTGTGCAGATATTGGTGGAAAATATTTAGTATTTAATCTCTGAATTCTAATTTATTTCATCGCCTGCAAAAAGTTGAACAGGTAAATCAATGATTAAACAATGAATGAATATCAACATGGGTAAGGCTTTGATACTTTTGCAAAAAAAGGTTAAAAAATATGTTAAAAAAATTATTGCTATTTCAAAAACAACTTTGTACCTTTCGGTCAGTTTTCATAGGGTACGGATTAAAAACGGGCCAGGGTTTCTACCCAGGCCCATTCTTTTTTTAGCCATTCCTGTAATCCTTATTCTTCCCCTCAATAATCTTTTCAAAGCGATA
>JANPIJ010000077.1:0-11959 GCA_031424955.1 Ferruginibacter sp.
ATTATTTTTTGATAATCCTGTTTCAATAATGGAACTGTTATGTTTTTTAAAAGTCTTGTAAAACATTATAATCCCCGTTGCGATAAGGTATAATGCGCCTCCCGTTTTTATGTACTCAAATAAATTGCCGGTGGCTAAAATCAGGGTCCCAATTCCTAAAGATGATAAAATGTAATATAAAAAATTACAGCCCGATATTCCTAAAGAACTTAAATAACCCGGCTTCATTCCATACCTAAGGCTTTGCATAGAAACTAACAAGACAGCAGGTCCGGGAGAAATTGCAATAAAGAAATCAGTAATAATAAAAATTAACCAATTATCGAAAGACATCCTAATAAGTTTAAGGCGTTGTGAATCTGAGTTGGAGGGTTTTTAAATATTCATCCATTGAAAATTTCCCGGAGCCACAAATGATAAACACAACTGATAATCCCAAATATGTAAATGCTGGCTCTTTAATATTGAATGAATCATCTGTATATATCTGGAAAAAGGCAACTGCCATTGTAATCAATACGGGAACTGCGGAAAGCCTGACCCTTAGGCCAATTACTATTAATAATCCACAAATAAGTTCTGCAAAAATCACAAGCGATAAAGACAATCGGCTACCCATATTTAACGGATCGGCAAAAACAGTAACCTTTTCAATAAAGGCAATCAACTTACTAAATCCATGAAATACCAGTAGACCACAAAAAAGAATCGGCAGTAATAAATAACCAATGTTACCAGCTATTACATTCTAAATAAGTATAAAATTAGTTAGTTATTCAACTTCGCTACAAAGTTTAAAAAGGGGATTAAAAAAGTTTCCACTTTACGCTCATAGACCGGGTTGAGTGCATTTCCCGTAGAATCGACCTGTTTGTCAACTTCACCTGTCAATAACATTTTAGGAAAAGGATAGCCATTTATTGAGAGTATAATTTGTTGTAAACTGAGAGCAGCCTTTATGCCTCCCAGTATACCGGTAGAAACGGATGCAACACCTATTGGCTTATCAGCAAATTCTGCCGCACCAAAAATGTCAATCATGCTTTTCAGGGAAGCGCTAATAGTTCCATTATATTCAGGCGTGATGAAAATAGGCCATCTGCAGATCTTAATTTTGCGGAGGCGGCTTTTAGAGAAGCCGGGGGATCGATAAAATCAATATAGCGTTGTTCATCTAAAGGAAATTTCTCTTCCTTCAAATCAATAATACTGCTTTCAAATCTGCTATTTTGATATAACTTTTGTTGCAGGAAAAGAGCTACCCCGTGAGAGTTTCTATTATTCCTTATACTTGATGAAACGAGAATGATTTTCATTGTTTATCTTTTAAAGGCAAAGTGAAATCATTTGCCCACCCTAAAAAATAATGTACATTATGAAATCAGCGCCTGCTATCTTTTTTTCGCAAACCGCTGAAAAACTCGGGTGTAATTCCAAGGTAGGAAGCTATATTTTTTTGTGATACTCTCAATTCAAGGCCGGGATTATCATTTTTAAAATCTGTATAACGTTCTTCTGAAGAGCAGGAGAGATTCTGCTTAATTCTTCTTTGCTGGGTAGAGAATACATTGTTCCCAATGATCCTGAAAAAGCGTTCAAACACTGGTATTTGATTCAAAAGTACTTCCAGGTCATCTTTTTGAATTTGAATTATTTCCGAATCTTCCAGGGCTTCAATAGAAAAAAGAGAAGGTATTTTTTCCCAGAAACTCTGCGGTTCATTTATCCATGATCCTGCTTCTGCAAAAAGTATCACATGTTCCACCCCATCATTATCCAGATAATATTTTCTAAAACATCTTTTAATGACAAAATTTTCATGCCTGCAAATTGCACCAGCCTTTAGTAAATACTCTTTTTTCCTCAGTTTGATGGAACACAATTTTGATAAGAAGAATTCCTCCGCTTCACCTGTAAGGATGATGTGCTGATTTATATTATTAATTAATGATTCATACTTCATAGTAGTAATAAAATTATGGTATTATTAAATTGTGAATTCACCTATTTATTTTAACCTGCAACAAAAGGTAGTTGTATTCCAGTGACTTCCATTTTTGCAAGGTGTTTTTCATATTCATTTTTGAAATAATAATTACGGTATTTATAACAGGCAAATGGATCAAACTTTATTTCATTTCGTATTATAGCGTTTCCAGCATTAAAACGGGCAGATTACAAGAGTAAGTAAAACAGAATGCGGCGAAATAAAGAAATGGCCTTTGATTAAACCAAATGCAAAACAGGTTAGATTGCCTTACGGTTATTATTACCCCACTCATCCATTTGTGCTATGATAGGCAAAATACTTCTACCCACTCCGGTAAGGCGGTATTCTACCCTTAGCGGTAAGCCCGGGTATACTTTTTTAGAAACAATATTAAACTCCTCAAGTTCATGCAACTGCATATCAATCACCCTTGGGGTAGCGTCAACAATTTCACGATGCAATTCGCTGGGACGCATAACGCCCCGGTTAATTGCATCAATTATGCATGGCTTCCACTTAGCCCCAAATACTTTCATTGCTACATTAATACCACAATCAAGATTTTCAGGGATTTTCTTTTCGTACATGGCTGTATTTTCCACTAAGGTAAATTTAATTTAACGGGAACTCATCATCGGTAATACCGAAAAATTATTCAGTACCTGAATCTTTTTTCAGTTATTGTTTACTGCTTTCATCTTGATGAGCTTTGCACTCGTTATTATATTAAAAAATTAAAAATGGGAAATACAAATCAACATCAAAAAAAAGTCACTGTACTGGGATTGGGTCAAATGGGCAGTACCCTTTCAACATTGCTTTTAAAGAATGAGTACGAGGTTACTGTCTGGAATCGGACGATATCAAAAGCGGATGAGCTGGTAAAAGCAGGCGTGAAGGCTGAAAGTAACCTGATAGCTGCAATTGAAGCCAGCGAGGTTATCATCGTCTGTGTATTGGATTATAAAGCCTCAAATACTATCCTTTTACCGAAAGAAGTTTCAGCCGTCATTACCGGTAAAACACTGATTCAGTTAACCACCGGTAGTCCAAAAGAAGCAAAAGAAATGGGGGCATGGGCCACCGATTTTGGAATTAATTTTCTGGACGGGGCCATACAAGTAGCTCCGGAGCAAATGGGCAAACCTGATACAACGATACTAATATCCGGTAAAGAGGAAACTTACACAAACAGCGAGGCAATACTAAAAACATTTGGTGGTAATGTAAAATATTTAGGGCAGCAAATTGCGTCGGCGTCCGTCATGGATTTAGCAACACTCTCTACTATTTACGGCACGCTGATAGGGTTTTTTCATGCGGCCCGTATAGCTGAAAATGAGGGCTTTCGTGTAGACCTTTTAGGGAATATAATTGCCGAAATTATGCCAAGCTTTACGGCATTTATACAGCATGAAGCCACTGTAATTCAATCCGGAAATTTCAGCGTGACACAAAGCCCGCTTTCTATCAGCGTTGGAGCGACACAGAGAATATTGGAAGCTGCGGAAGAATCCAATATCAATACAGAATTTCCAGCATTCGCGGCGGGTCTGCTTGCAAGAGCAAGCAAGGCAGGATACGAAAATGAGGAGCTGGCTGCCCTGATAAAAACACTTCGCACATCATGTTAAAATGAAAGTGTACATTCAATGGCTATCCTTTAAAAGATTAATTTGCCTGATTCAATCAAAAATGTAAATATTATGATAGTCGTTAAAGTTACTTACAAGGTAAAACCTGAATTTGTTGAGAAGAACCAGGAAAACATCAATTTATTTATGGTTGATTTTAGAAAAATGAATAGCAACAATTTCCGATACACTGCCTACTTGTGTGAGGACGGGAAAACTTTTGTTCATCTTTCACACTATCAAAACGAAGCAATACAAAAGGCGGTACTCAATGTGCCCTCGTTTAGATCATTCCAGCAACAAAGAGACGATAGCGGGTTGGCTGGCGCTCATGAAGTTGAGGTGATGAATTTGGTTGCAACATCGCATGATATTTTTAAACCACGAAACGGTCAACAAGAAAGGCAGCCAATCATATTGTATTAGAAATCAGCTCATACAACGTAAAAATTATGACAAAACAAGACAAACCCGCATTAATTCTTATCGACATTCAAAAAGGATTTGACGATATTGCTTATTGGGGCGGGCACCGAAACAATCCAGATGCTGAAACAAATGCTGGAAAACTGTTGAATTTTTGGCGACAAAACAACTTACCCATTTTTCACATTCAACATTGTTCTTCCAACCCAAACTCAAGGCTTGCTGAAAAGACTATTGGGAATGAGTTTAAAGAAGTTGTAAAACCAAAAGACGGCGAACCGATCATAAAAAAGAATGTAAATAGTGCTTTTATTGGAACAGATTTAAAACAACAACTTGACAATGCCGGCATTAAAAAATTGGTTATCGTGGGTTTGACTACTGACCATTGCGTATCGACAACAACTAGAATGGCAGGGAATTACGGCTATGACACTTTTATTGTTTCTGACGCAACCGCAACATTTGATAAAACAGGTGCAGAGGGACAAAAATATTCAGCGGAACTCATTCACGAAACAGCGTTAGCTAGTTTGCATAACGAATTTGCAACGGTAATAAAGACAAACGAACTAGTAAACAAATTAAACCGATAAAAAGCCAGCATCAAGAACAAGGACTTCGTTGAGTGTGTAGCACGCTCAAAGAGGTGCTGGTTGCGTGACTTGATTAATGACAATTCTACAAATCCCGTATTAAAAAGCAAATGAATTTTCAAAGCATAAAACCTGACAAATCGATTTCACTTTTCGTGAAAAATATTTGGGTATTTGAAAATGACGACAAAACCAAAAAAACAAATTTACCCTTTTTTGCTGACGGTTATCCAGGATTGATGTTTCAACAAACTGACAATGGACTAACTGTATATCCACACAATAAAGTAATGCCGGAAATTTTCCTTTATGGTCAAACCATTAAGCCGATTGAACTGCAAATTTCGGGAACCTACCTCATCATCATTTTTCAGCTTTATCCTTTTGTTCTAAGAAACTTTTTCAATGTAATACCGCAAAGCATAAACGATAGCTGTTATTATTTGGAAGACGCAATGGGAACTAATATTGCCGACCTTGTAACTCAGTTATTATCTTGTAAAACCATTGAACAAAAAATTGAAAGAATATCACAGCTTCTGCGCTTCTATTTTGAAAAGAAAAGGGAAAGCCTCGACTACAAAATAAAACAGGCTATAGAAAGCATTATACATTCAAAAGGGCAGGAAAATATCCATTCCCTTTCCGAAAAATTAAACCTGAACATCCGAACTTTTGAGCGTAGATTTCTCCATGAAACAGGACTTCCACCAAAGCAATTTGCTAAAATCATTCAGTTTCAGGCAACGCTGGAACAGCTTACTGTAAAGGATTTTACCAAACTTACCGACATTGTATATGATAACGGTTTCTCTGACCAATCACATTTCATAAGAGTATTTAAAGCCTTTACGGGCAAAACCCCAAAAAACTTCAAAAAATAAATCATTGTCGTTTTTATTCTATTTACGCCGGTTTATCTTCTGCAACTTTGCTTTTTAAACTAAAAATACAATAAAATGAAAGTAATAATTTTTGGCGCATCAGGTTCCGTAGGTACTGAAATCGTAAAGCAAAGTTTATACAAAGGTTATGAAGTAACAGCCTTTGTTCGCAATCCGGAAAAAATTGCAACCCTCAATCACGCAAATCTTACTATTTTAAAAGGTGATGTATTGAATATAAGTGAAATAGCAAATGCCGTACAAAATCACGATGCTGTCTTCTGTACATTAGGCGATGGAAAAGTAGGTAAAATACGGGCATTGGGAACAAGTAACATCATTGATGCGATGAAGCAAACAGGCGTAAACAGACTGATTTGCCAATCAACGCTGGGAATAGGCGAAAGCTATGGAAACCTAAACTTTATCTGGAAGCATATTATGTTTGGAATGTTGCTCAAAAAAGCTTTTCAAGACCACCAATTGCAAGAGCAATATATATTGAAAAGTAATTTGGATTATACAATTGTACGACCAAGCGCTTTGACTGAAGGAACTATTACAAATGGCTATAAAATTGGTTTCGATGGAGCATTCAAAAAACTAAATCTTAAAATATCACGGGCAGATGTGGCAAACTTTATGCTATGTCAACTACAGAATGGTGAATATATAAAGAAAGCCGTGAGTATATCAAACTAAAAAATAACAATTATGAAATTCGCTGATATATTATTGGTTGTAGCTGCTATCTTCTCAGCATTGATGGCAGGATTTTTCTTTTCCTCTTCAGTTTCCGTGAGTTTGGGATTAGCGAAACTGGCTGACAAGGAATTTTTAAAAGCAATGCAAAACATCAATAGAGAAGTTCAAAACCAAATATTTTTTGTCTGCTTTTTTGGTGCATTGGTTATGCTTCCTCTTGCGGCTTTTCAACAATACAGCCATAGCAAAAATTCATTTGCATTGTTACTTATAGCCACGCTGTTTTATTTAGTGGGTGTATTTGCTGTAACTGTTCTTGTTAATGTACCGCTTAATAATAAACTGGAAATTTTTGACCTATCAAAGGCAACAGAAGCAACGGTTAAACAAATGAGAAACAGCTTTGAAAGGCGCTGGAATTTTTGGAATAACATAAGGACTGTTGCCTCTTCGGGCAGTTTAATTTTCGTAATCCTGGCTTGTATATTCAGTAAGACAAAATGACGAAAAAGAAGAACTACTGCTTAGAACCCGGACTTCGCAGTGTGTGTAACATGCCCAATGCGAACCAGATTGCAAAGCCTGGCCCATTTTTATGAGGAACCTTTTGTAGTTTTTAGCCGCTATGGGTTTTGAGTTTGCCAGTCTATTTTTAAAATCAGGCGGTTCAGCTTTTAGGGAGACTCCCCCAGCCTTAACTGATATTCATAATATTAAACCGAAACACAATAAATACAAGAAGTGACAGAAGAAGAAAGAGAAAAATATTTAACCGACTTTAAAAACACTTTTTTAAGTTATTATTCTGTTACACCAGAATCATTTGCTTTAATTGAATCCATTACTCAATTTCAGCAACTTAATAAAAATGAAATATTACTGAGGGAAGGACAAGTCGCAAAAAATACACATTTCATTTGTAAAGGAGCTATGATAGCTTGTTTTAGTGATGAAGAAGGCAACACATATAACAAGAATATTTTTTTAGAACGTGAATTTGCAGGCTCTACAGTATCGGCACTCTTAAAAATTCCTTCAAAATTTACATTAGAAGCCATTGAAGATTCTATTGTTATCAATATCAATTACAAAAAATACAAAGAATTCATCTATCAAAACGATGATTTGAAAAATTTTTATATTGCCTATCTTGAAAATAATTGGGTGATTGATAAAGAGGAGAGAGAAATTTCTTTGGTAATGGAAAACGCTACTATTCGATATTTGAAAATGCTTAAAGTTCATCCTGATATTGATAAAAGAATCTCATTACAACATATCGCCTCACATTTGGGTATTACTCCTACACAATTAAGCCGAATCAGAAAAGATTTGAAAGAAAAATAGTTGAATCAACATATGTAAAGAGGTTTGCAAAATAGCCAATCTATCTTTGCGATATGAATCAACAGATATTATCCAGTTTAGCTTTCATTGGTGGTGTCTTTTTAGCCATTCAAGCAGGTCTCAATACACAATTAGGTGTGTTGTTGAAAAAACCACTATTGGCTTCTATTTCAACTTCAGTCAGCAGTGCCCTTTTCGCCCTCATTTTTGTTTTGATTTATGCGAAGGACATTCCAAATCTAAATACCGCAAAACAAATACCCTGGTATTTGTGGTTTACAGGCGGACTTTTCAGTGTAATTGGTATCACGCTTTATTATTACACCATTCCCAAATTGGGTATTTCCAAAATGATTTCCTTAGGCCTATGCGGACAATTGATTTTTTCGATTGTGGCAAGTCATTTTGGCTGGTTGAACTTACCGATAGATTCCATAACGGTAAGAAAAATAATGGGAACAGCATCAATGATAATCGGAATTATATTAATCAGCTCGAAATAGAAATTATGAAAAACATTTCGAAATTAAATATTGAAAATCTGACTTCACTCTGGAAAATAGTAAGCATTCCATTTCAGGGTTTTTTCCCGGGTGATGAATTTGACTATTGCCAAATTCAAAATTCGGATTGGCCAAACAGATTATGGTTTAATCAAAATGAAAATGAGAAATCATTAAAAAAGGCAATAAAAATCATTCGTTCCTCATCAATAAACTTATCATTCTCTTATTGGGACGATTTTAATAGTCCAATAAACCAGCTCATTGAAAAAAGCGGATTTACTAAAAAATCAACGCAAATAGGAATGTCTTTGAAATTGAATCAAAAATTTCAGGAACAAAATAGGTTGAGTTTTCAAATTGTAACCGAACAAGACCAAGCCAAATTATGGGCAAACTTATATCCGCAATCTTTCGGCTATCTGATAACTGATAAAATTCTTATCAAAACAAGCCGGGAAGTTCAGTACTATTTGATTTACTTCGAGAATAAACCAATTGGTACAGCAATAACTATTCAAACAGCTAACATCATTGGGATTCATGGTGTAGGCATAATCCCGGAAATGAGAAAAAGAGGATTTGCAGAAGAAATTATGTATATCATTCTGAACCGTGCCATTGATCAGAAAATTGAATACGCCACGCTGCAATCTTCTACAATGGGAAAAGGAATCTATTTGAAAATGGGCTTTTCCGATATTTTTTGCATGACCAATTACCTATTAATAAATACAATAAAATAAGTAACAATGAAATTGATAGAAAATAAACTACCAGCAAGCAGAAAAGCTGTTTGATAATGAATCGCTGTCAGCTTCCGTTCGGGCTTGCCGATATTAGTTTAGCTTTTGTTGTTAACTTGTACTATGACTGACTTTATTCAATTCTGTAATCAACTTTCGCAACTTGACAAAGAGGCAACAGACGAACTATTGAATAATCTAAGAAGCAAAACCTTTCAGAAAGGTGACTATTTATTAAAAAGTGGTGATGTTTGCAGACATTTATATTTTATTGACAACGGGCTTACAAAAACCTTTTTCAGCAAAGGCGACAAAGAGTTCATAATGCGTTTTTTTGCTGAAAATTTAATGTTCACCGTCCTTGACAGCTACATTTCCCAAACACCTTCAGACTTTATGATTATGGCTTTAGAGCCAACAACAGTTACATACATTCGTCAGGACGAAATGGAAGAACTATGTAAAAAACACCACTGCATTGAAACATTTTTTAGAAAGTTAGTGTCTGTTGCTGCATTAAATATGATGAAACGTATTAGTGAGATGCTTGATGAAAATGCTTCAGAACGCTATGCCAATTTTGTGGAAGAAAACCACACACTACTTCAACGAATAAGTTTAGGCGACCTGGCAAATTATCTTGGAATTACACAAGTTTCTTTGAGTAGAATAAGAGCCAAGAAATGATTTTTTATCATTTGTAAAAAGAAATAATTTTTCTATTCTTTACTTTTACCTGGTAAAATATAATCTATATGTGAATGGAGAATTCAAAAATATCAGGTCTTTTGTGGGTGATTCCTTCGGCAATAACTCTATCTGTTTTGCTATTTATCAATGTTGGCAGCAGTTTGTGCATTCAATACAGCATTGTAAGTGCTTTAGCACTTATTGGTTGGTTAAAGTTCTCTTACAAAACAACGCCCAGTCAAAACCTTGTTGTTGCACCCTATATTTTATGTGTTGTGTTGATGATTGTATTGAACACCTTTCGCTATATTTCCAATTTTTCGGGCCTCCTTCAAACCCATTTCCAGCATTTATTTTCGCCAGGTTTTATAATCAATCATACCCATTGGTTTGTATGGATGGTTTGCCTTCCTGTTTCCTTAATGCTTTTTGGGGGATATTTTTTGAGCAAACGCAACTCCATCGGATTTTTCTTTGCCTGGTGGGGATTTATTTTCAGCATTTTTGAGGCAATTATTCAATTCAAGACTGAATTAGGAAATATTTTAACCTATAACCATTTTTACTTTTTAGGTACTTTTACAGCAATGCTTCTTTTTGGACTGGCTGTTTTTGGTATTTTAAAACTCATTAAACCCGTTCAGGAACATACTCAATATGTTTCTATCAAACAGTTAAGTGATAAGCAAAAAAATCTTTGGTCTATACTCTTCGTTAGTTTTGTGGTAGTCTATGCAATAACTCTTTATACTCAAGCGGGCTTATTGCCTGTAGGAGTAATTGCAGGTTCGATGATGGGAGGTATGATTGGTTGGAGAAAAACAACTTCCAATTTTCCTGCGGACCCGTATAAATTAGTCCCTTTGTATTTATTGTTACAAACTTTGTTCTATATACACGTAGGCGAAGAAGTGCTAACTAACTTCAATCAAGGCATTTCATCTATTTCGGGCCATCCTTGGAGTGATAGAGAATTCGATTATTTGATAACTTTTATTGGTCCTGTTTTTTGGGTTTTTGGTGCATATAGCCTTTGGAAAGGGCAAGCTTTTGGAAATTTTATTTTATGGTTTATGATTGTCGGAATGATTTTAGGCGAACCTACACACTTAATAGTCTTCCCAGTAGTTAGAATGGTAAACGAAGGCGTTGGTTATGAATATTTTTCAGGAATGTACACCGCTTTATTTCCAATGATACCAGCCATTCTTGCTTTAGTAACCATAGTAAAAGACCATAAGCTACGTAATATTTCCACTCAGAATGTATAGGAAATTTCAAATTCTATGTCTACTTTTTTTAGTAAGCAGCCCTTGCTTTGCGCACGGCTTTGGCGGTAATGGTTTTTTACATCCACTTACTGGTATTGACCATTTATTGGCGATGTTAGCTGTAGGAGTTTGGAGTGCTCAAATTGGAGGCAAGGCAATTTACATTGTTCCTTCTTGCTTTTTGATGATGATGGTTATTGGAGGTATTGTTGGATTGCAAAATGTTTACCTGGGAAACGTTGAATTTATGATTGCACTTTCTGTGTTATTACTAGGCTTAGCAATTTCAATAAATAGAAAAAACTCAATACTTATAGCAGGGCTTGGAGTAGCCGTTTTTGGCTTTTTTCACGGTTTCGCACACGGTTCAGAAGTTCCAAAATCATTAAGTGCTTTTGAATATGTTTTTGGGTTTTTGATAACAACTTTCGGATTACATATGATTGGTGCTGTGAGTGGATTGCTTATTTTAGAAGAAAAAAACGGAACTACCATTTTACGGATCATAGGTATAGCAATCTCCTTTGTTGGGACATTTCTTATATTAAGTTAATTTTGCAACAATATGGAGACTTGGCAATAGCAGGGCGGACGGAATTCTAACTATTCTTGCCAATTTTGCAGAAACAAAAATGTAAGAAAATGAAATCAAAACTCTTAATAGGATTTGTGTGTATGTCATTGTTCGAATACAAATTCTCAAATAGAAACCCATAAAACTGACACCATGAGGCAAATTTTCATTGACAAATTTCTGGTTCCCGAAAAAGCTAAACAGGAGTTTACCGAAAGGGTGAACATCAACAGGAATTTCATTAAAAAGCTAACAGGTTTTATAGAAGATGGCGCTTACGAACGCACCGATGAGCATGGAAATCTGATTTATATAACTATTGCAGTTTGGGAAAACGAGGATGCTTTGAAAAAAGCAAAAGAAGCGGTACAAGCTGAATATAAAAAGCAAGGTTTTAATCCTGCAGAAATGTTTGAAAGATTAAATATTACAATGGACAGAGGTACATATAAAGAAGCAATACTTCGTCCATGAAGTCAGCCAGTAATAAAAACAGGATCGATCATCCGTGAAATCATGAATTATAATTCATAGATGCTCGAATGTATTTATGAGTTATGTCTGGAACCAGTTTAATACAAAGAATAGAAATG
>JANPIJ010000078.1:0-1639 GCA_031424955.1 Ferruginibacter sp.
CCAAAAAGAAAGAGCCCCCGCCAGGGAAGTTATCCGGTCAGACGGGGCCCGTCAGACCGGATAACTTCCTTACCTTTGCGCCGTGATAAAAAATGATAAATACGAGGTGGTAATTGGGCTGGAAGTACATACCCAGTTACTCACCAAAAGCAAACTCTTTTGTGGAGACAGCGCTTCTTTTGGTGCAGCGCCAAATACGCATATCAGCCCGATCACTTTAGCGCATCCGGGCACCTTGCCAAAAATGAATAAGAAAGCCATCGAATTTGCGATCAAATTAGGACTGGCTTTACATTGCGAAATTGAACAGCAGAATTATTTTGCCCGCAAAAATTATTTTTACCCCGATTTGCCGAAAGGTTACCAGGTAAGCCAGCATACTACCCCTATTTGCAAAAATGGTTTTGTAAAAATCAGAGTGAATGATGCGGAAAGAAATATTCAACTGAACAGGATTCATATTGAAGAAGATGCCGGTAAAAGCCTGCATGATGTGGATGAAAATTATACCGCCATCGATTTGAACCGCGCCGGGGTTCCGCTACTCGAAATAGTGAGCGAACCTGATTTGCATAGCAGCGAAGAGGCTTTTGCCTACATAACAGAATTAAGGCGGCTCGTTCGCTGGCTGGACATTTGCGACGGCAATATGGAAGAGGGAAGCATGCGATGCGATGCCAATATTTCCATTCGCCTGAAAGGTGAAAAAAAATTGGGTACCCGCGTGGAAGTTAAGAATCTTAATAGCATCCGTAATGTGAAAAGAGCCATTGATTTAGAGGTGAACCGGTTGATTGATATTGTAGAAAGTGGTGCAGCCATTATACAGGAAACAAGGAGTTTTGATGCAGACAATAACACTACCTTTAGTTTGCGCAACAAAGAAGAAGCCGATGATTACCGCTATTTTCCGGATCCGGATCTTACCCCGTTTAATATTACAGACGAATTTTTGAAGCAGGTGAAAGATTCAATTCCAGCCTTACCGGAAGAGCTGGAAACAAAGTACAGGGAAGTGTTTCAGCTACCGCCATACGATGCACAGGTTATTTGCAGCGACAAATCGCTGGTGAATTATTTTGAGGAATTAATACAGCATACTACTAATTATAAAGCTGCTGTTAACTGGCTGATGGGACCTGTAAAATCTTATTTAAACGATCACGGTATTGAATTGGAAGCGTTTCCGTTACCACCTTCAAAAATTGCAGCACTTATCCAACTGGTAGATGACGGAAAGGTGAATTTCAGTATTGCATCTACCAAAATTTTAACGGGGCTATTGGTAAGCCCGCAAAAAGAACCATTGCAAATTGCCACTGAATTAAACCTGATACAGGAAAGCAATAGCGGCTCCGTTGCCGCCTGGGTAGACGATGTAATTGCAAGGATGCCAGATAAGGTAAAAGAATATAAAAGTGGTAAAAAGGGACTGATCGGGTTGTTTGCCGGTGAAGTGAAAAAATTGAGTAAAGGCAAGGCGGATATGCAGATTGTAAATAAATTATTGGCCGAAAAATTAAATTAATGAAGAAGATTTTTGTGATAGTGTTTTGCACTGCTGTTTTATTCTCCTGTAACAATGATACACCAAAAGGAAAATTTAGTGTTACCGGTGAATTAAAAAATGTACCTGACC
>JANPIJ010000079.1:0-5366 GCA_031424955.1 Ferruginibacter sp.
TTGGTAAGGATAGTATACCTGCAAGACAAAAAAACAAAGCGGTATGAAATTTTTGTTTGCACCGACACCTTACTAAAACCGGATTTGATATTGAAGTACTACCGGCTCAGGTTTCAGATAGAATTTCTGATCAGGGATGCCAAGCAACATTGTGGATTAGAAGAGTACCAGGCAAGGAGTGAGAATAAATTATACTTTCATTTTAATATGGCATTAAGTGCAGTATCAGTTGCTAAAGCTGCTGTATGGCTTTCACTACCGAAGAAAAAAAGGGAGGCCTTCTCTATGCGAAATATTAAACTGATGTATTACAATAAAATAATAACGGAAAGAATATTTTCAAACTTAGATTTAGATCTGAATTGCAAAAAAAAACAACAACTTTATGACTAATGCCTGGATATAGGCGCATTGGCCGCTTAAAATATTACCGATCTATCGGTTTAGAATATCGCTCAAGTAAAAATTTGTACCTATCTGAATTTGGAAGCAGGAGGCATATGCTAATTCTTGGAGTAACAATTGAACCTAAGCCGGTTAGGATGGTTGTTAATATGCTTTTCGAACTGCAAGTCAAAGGTTTCGAAGTATGGTTGTTGTCCGTGGTTACAAGCTGTTCAACTGATACCAATCAACATCCTTAACTAAAACATATTCTGAATAAGCCGGTTTTTAAAAATACATTTACCATATTTGCCACCCTATGACAGGTACGCCGTTTAGCTCCCCTACATCTTTCCAGTCGAAAGTTCTGAATAGTTTTTTGTCCTTTATCATCATTCTTTTAATTTGGGTTGCCTTTTACTTTTTTATTGCACACCAACAAAAAAAGTTGCAAAATTTTTCAAATAGTCTATCTGAAGTACAAAACCAGTTTTTAGAAAGCAACCGCCACCTCCAGTATTTTATTTTATCGGGGTTTCATGAACCTGTTTTTTATAAAACCGAGAAACAAAAGGATATTGATACTTTTTTAAAATATCAGGAAAAAAGCATTGGAGCTTTAGCACGCCTTTTACAAACGGCAAAAATAAAGCGTATTGACCTTTTCCAGGAATTGAGATTATTGTCAGACCTCCACCAGAGGCTCATTGATTCAACGCTTATTTTAAAAAGTCTTTATCTGGATAAGGGGTTTAAAGATTTTGGTGCGGAAGGGCGTTTAAGGAATTATGCACATCAGTTAGAGAATAACAATCTGGTACCACCGCTTAAATTGTTGATGCTACGCCGGCACGAAAAGGATTACCTGTTAAGGGGCGAAGCCCGGTATAATGAAGAGTTTAATATTTTGATCGGCCAAATGATTCAATCTAATGTCAAAAATTCTGTTGCTGCGGATGCATTGACCAATTATAAAATCAACTTCAATATTCTGGCAAAATATAATGCCCGGTTAGGCGTAGTAAACAATCAGGGCGTTTATAAAGAAGTGCAAAACCTCATCAATTCACTGGGAAACCAGTACACTATAGCTAAGGAGGAGGCAGCAACAGAAATAGAGGCAATGCACAATACCTTTAAAACTATATTAATTGGCGTTTCGGTATCATTGATTCTGGTTATAATTGCCCTAAGTGTATTCCTTTCAAAAATCCTTACCAAAGACATTAAGGAATTGAACAGGCAGGTGTTTTTGTTTATTCGGTCAAATTTCAAAGCGGAGGGAGATGAAAGTAATGAGTCACTATTTACACCCTCTACCACCGAAGTATTTGAATTGAATGCTCATTTTCGGTTGTTAAAAAAGAATCTTGGATATACGATCGACGACCTGGAGAAATCGAACCGGGAATTGAAACTTCACTCAGAAAACCTTCAGTCCCTATATGAGGAATTACAGTCGCAATCCGAAGTTCTGAAAATCCAGTCGAATGAATTGTATCTAAAGACCGCGAGCCTTCGACAATTGAATGAACAATTGTTGCAGGAACGCAAAAAAGCAGAGTTGGCCAACCAGGCAAAAAGCACCTTCCTGGCAACTATGAGTCATGAAATTCGCACGCCAATGAATGGAGTAATTGGCATGGCTTCTTTGCTTGCAGAAACTCAACTGGACAAAGAGCAGGAAGATTATGTAAGAACCATTAGCGTAAGCGGAGATGCATTACTAAGGGTAATAAACGATATCCTTGATTTTTCAAAAATTGAATCCGGCAATATGGAACTGGAAATCCAGGACTTTGACCTGCGCAATGTTTTCGAAGATGTGATGGATTTGTTTTCCTCAAAGGCTGCCGGGCTGGGGATTGACCTAATGTACCTGATTGAAAATGATGTATCCGTTCAGATAATAGGGGATGGGATGCGTTTAAGGCAGGTATTGATCAACCTGGTAAGTAACGCACTAAAGTTTACCGTTAAAGGGGAGGTGTTTGTGCAGGTAAGCCTTTGCAATACGGTAAGTGATGACCAGGAACTAGTGTTTATTGTGAAGGATACAGGGATTGGTATCCCCCCGGAAAGAATGGACCGATTGTTCAAGGCGTTTTCACAGGTAGATTCTTCTACTACCCGCAAATTTGGAGGCACCGGTTTAGGGTTGGTTATCAGCCAAAAGCTTATCCGGTTGATGGGTGGCAACATAACGGTCGATAGCAAAGAGGGTATTGGCACTACATTTAAATTCACCATCGTTGCAAAAAAAGGGAAAACCGACTTTAGTCAACATTCACATTTAAACAATGTGGATAATGACGGTAAAAGGGTGTTGATTGTAGATGATAACATGACAAATCTGAATATTTTAAAAAACCAGCTGGAGCTATGGAAATTGGTCCCTGTTGTTGCATCATCCGCAAACCAGGCTTTGGAAATACTCGAGCAGGGACACGATTATCAACTGGTGATAACAGATATGCAAATGCCCAAAATGGACGGTATAAGCCTGGCTGTAACAATAAAAGCGCAGCATCCCCATATTCCTATTATTCTGCTAAGCTCAATTGGCGATGAAACCCGGTCAAAGTACCCACACCTTTTCAATGCGGTGCTTACAAAGCCCGTAAAGCAAGGCCAACTTTTTATATTGGTGCAGGATGAGTTATCAAAGGGCAAAGCCCTTATTTATTCAGCACCTGTTGTACAACCCAAAACCACTGCATTATCAACAAATTTCGCACTGTTAAATCCCCTGGAAATATTGTTAACCGAGGATAACCTGGTAAATCAGAAATTTGCATTAACGGTGTTAAGCAAACTGGGATACGAATCAGGTTTGGCTAATAACGGGGTAGAGGCGATAAAAAAGTTAAATCAAAAAAAGTATGATGTGGTTTTAATGGATGTGCTGATGCCTGAAATGGACGGCCTCGAAGCCACCCGGTTTATCAGGAAATCCCAACTCCACCAGCCCGTTATTGTTGCTATGACGGCTAATGCGCTGGCCCGCGACAGGGAGGAATGCATGAATGCAGGCATGGATTTTTACCTGTCTAAACCGTTAAATTTGAAAGAACTTGTTAATTTACTGGAAAAAATAAGCCTGGATATTTTTCGGAAAAAATATTAAAAGGTGCCAGGGCAGTTGGCAACAATTGGCCAAAAGTCAAATGAGTAATATAATGAAAAGCAAGTGGTATCTTTTGGGTATTTATAATTATTTGATAGTCTATCAAAACGACAAGTAGTAAGCAGTAAAAATTTTAATAACTATTCTCAACCCGCAACGGCAGGGCCCTTTTCTCTTTTTACTATGCCTTTTTTTAGAAGAAACCGGATGCTGTTTAGTAGTTGATTTTTTTTGATTCCGCCAACCAAAACCAGGATAAAAAAATCTATTGCAAATGCCCGGATATTGTCACATGGGCAGCTTCATATTATGCTACAATGATTTATGTAAACGGTATAATAAAATGAGGTACTTCGGTTGAAAGGAAATACCACTTTTTTATATAACTATTCGATTTATTTGGGCATGTACACCTTAATTAACCCATCATTTTCGGAGCTTACTACCAATAAGCTGCGCTTGTTAGGGCTGTCTTTGGCAGATATAAATAAAATTCCTTCCGGCGCATCGCCGGTTTGTAAAATTTGCAGAAATTTGGGTTTCAATGGATTGGTAACATCATATATTGCTACTGCGTCAGCCCTTTCCATACCAACAAAGGCCAGTGTTTTTTTATTTACCCTACCAATCGTAATTCCTTCAGGCTCTACTCCTTTATTATCGCTCCTGTCATCATCGTAAAAGCCGGCTGTCACCGACTGCTGTTCCAGTTCATTTTTACTGTCAAACAAAAGTGAACCGGTATTTCCATTCCATACACTAAATGAGCGCCCACCCAATGAATACAGCGCATCATAATCCTTATCACCATCCGTGTCTCCAAGCGTTTTCGTAATATTAAGACGACCTAAGTTTTCCGGTAATTTCAACATAGCACTATTCGGAAATACATTGGGATCTAACACAACAGATGAAGATCCAATTCTTGCTTCTTCAGAAAAAGCTGCATAATCCCTTGCATCGCCTTCATTGGCAGTAAACAGGTAAGGAATGCCATTGCTGTTGTCATTCTTAAACTGTGCCTTATCATGGTCATCATCATCGTCATCATCATCTCCGGCATCTAATACTGCAATACCATCAGGCTCATACATACCGTACACAGGCCACTGATTAAAAGCTAAAGTACCCAATGGCCGGTCGCTGGGATCAAATGCATTTACGGAAAGATTGTAATTTTTAAATCCAAGCGGAAATATTTTTGTAATCACCTTATTTTTCAGGTCAACTTTTGCAATGGCATTATTTTCCTGTAGTGTTACCCAGGCCGTTCTTGAATCAGCCGAGATAGCTATGTACTCGGGCTCCATATCCTGCGCAAAAGAAGCACCAGGACCATACTTACGCAATCCGCGACCTTTTAATTCCGATTCATCAGCGGCAAAAGAAGAAAAGTCAAGTGTTGTGACACTATATTTTTCCTTTACAGAAATGATGGAAACCGTTCCCAAAGGGTCTGTTAAATAATCAGCACTTGGTTCACCTTCATTTGCAGTTAAAATAAATTTACCGTCTTTGCTATATTTGATATCATCTGGCAATGCACCCACCGTAATCACTTTTATTTCCGCATAATTAGTTGCGTTAAAAACCACCACTTTGCCTGCATTTGTTTTTGGAATTGCTTCAATGGCAGCCGCTACATGTCCGTCGTATGCGGCCACACTATTTACAAACCCTCCGTAAGCCGCTACGTTGATGGACGGAAGCGATACCGGATGTGTGGGATCTGAAAAATCCAATACGTCAATTTTGTTATTACCTGCAGAGTTGTTCACCACAAAAAGTCTTTTTGTTTTCTTATCGTATGTAGAAATCTCTGCAGCACCTGTTTCTCCAATATCAGTGGTGCTGA
>JANPIJ010000080.1:0-20513 GCA_031424955.1 Ferruginibacter sp.
AGACTTGCAGTAACAAGATCACTAATCTTGTTAAAGGCATTAGAATTTGGGTTTAGCATACAAATTTCTAATGCCTTTTCTATTTTTAGCCTAACAAAGTTTTCCACTTATCCACATCCTGAAAACTTACCGAACTATTGATTTAGCCCAGTATTAAGTAAATGTTATGGGCAGTGGTAAGGTTCTTTTACCAACGTATTCATTCCAGGAGAAAATATTTTAAATGCAAATTACACAGGAGCTAATCAATCGCTTTTTTAAAAATGAATGTACTTCAGATGAAGCGGATTTGGTAATTAACTATTTCTCAGCAAACAAAGATGCATTTGAAAAATATATGAGCAAAGCGGAATGGGATAATATGGATACCAAAGAAGCTTTGGATGCGGAACAGTCAAAAGTATTATTGGCCTTACTCAAACAACAGTTATTCAATAAGCGGGATACCGGTTTGTTTGCAATCAATGGTTTTCTTTTCAAAGCCATGGTGGCTGCAGCTTCGGTAATATTGTTGGTAGTTAGCGGATGGTGGTTTGGCAGCAAACACAATTCAACATTTAGTACTGCAGTTGTCAGTAAAAAAGCTGTTCCTTTTAGTGATAGTGCATCGGTGCTTAACTGGAAGGTTGTAAGGAATACCCGAAAAAATGAACGTGTTATTAAGCTGGAAGATGGCTCTGTTATTACCTTATTTAAAAATTCTGTTGTTAAATATCCGGATCCGTTTACAGCCAATGAAAGAGCAATTGAATTGAATGGAGATGCTTTTTTTGAAGTAGCGAAAAACAGGCTGAAGCCATTCATTGTTTACGCCGGCAACTTGTCCACCACAGCTTTAGGAACTTCGTTTAGAATTACTGCTTTTGATGAAGGAAAGTTGGCAGTCAATATAAAATTGCTAACAGGAAAAGTGGTGGTTAAATCTATCCGGACAACTTCGAACTGGAAAAAAGATCGCTTTCTGCTCCCCGGAGATCTGCTTACTTACAACGCTAATACTACTGCTGTATTGGTTACCAGGTTTACTATCGAAAACAAAGCCATTCCAAATATTTCACAAAAGCCACAAAGAGATCATATAGCCCCGGAGCTCAGGTTCAACAGTACTTCTTTGCGGGAAGTAATGAATGCAATATCGGCTTTACACCATATTAAAATAAGTTACAACGATACTGATTTACAGGGTATGAATTTTACCGGCATTATCAATGAGTATGATGATGTACGGGCCATACTTAAAATGATCGCACAAATGAATGAATTGCAGGTAAATCAAACGCCTGAAGGATTCAATTTGATCAGCATGCAAAAAAAATAATATTCACCTTCTTCATACAACAATTTAATACACTTAAAAATAAGTGTACAAGTAAACTATTGTCAAAAAATCAACACTAAATTATGAAACTACATTTACGGGAATACTTAAAAAAGACTATCAAAAAAAGATGGCTTGGACTGGTTTTAATCCTGGGTTGCCAGGCCTTAACTGCACAGCAGACGTCAGTTGTGAAGGGCACTGTGATGAATGATCAAAATGAAATGTTGCCAGGTGTTACCGTGAAAGTAACAGCCTCCAATAGTAAGGAGGATTATTCAAATACAACTGATGACAATGGTGTGTTTGTATTTAATAAACTGGGCAGTGGTAAGTTATATAATTTCTCTGTATCGTTCGTTGGGTACGAAACCAGCGTGGTAAAAAATTACCAGGTTAAGCAGCATGAAAACAATACCCTCCTGATTAAATTGAAGCAGGCCAATAGTTCCCTGCAGGAGGTAGTTGTAACCGCATTGGGCATTAAACGGGAAGAAAAGTCATTGGGCTATGCTGCCCAAACGGTAACCGAAAGCGCTGTAAAAGATGCCAAAACCAATAACTGGGTAAACTCTTTATCGGGCAAAGTTGCCGGCCTTAACATACAGGGTACCGGTGCAGGCCCAATGGGTTCGTCCCGCATTACCCTGCGTGGAGAAAACTCATTGAATCTCGACAATAACCAGGCGCTGATTGTACTGGACGGTGTACCGATCAGCAGCAAGATTACCGGCACCGGGTATAACTCGCATCTTGCCACTGACAGCCCGGTCGATTTTGGATCTGCTGTGTCAGATATCAACCCGGATGATATTGCTTCCATTACTGTTTTAAAAGGGCCGGGTGCGACCGCTTTGTACGGAAGCCGTGCAGCAGGCGGAGCGCTGATCATTACAACAAAAACCGGTAGTAAAAAAGATAAGGGCATGGGCATTACCTATAACACTAATATAAGTATGGACCAGGTAAACCGCTGGCCCGACTACCAATATGAATATGGCGAAGGAAGAACGAGTACTTACTATTCCTATGGCGACAGTCCTGATGGAATTAATACCAGTACCGGTGTTGCCGCCGGAAGAGCATGGGGACCAAAGTTTAACGGGCAGTCTTATTTTCAATACGATCCTACCACCCCTAATAACTTAGCGGCCAACCGTACGCCCTGGGTAGCAGATCCAAATTATATCAAAGGCTTTTTTCAAACAGGCTCTACTTTTTCAAACAGCGTGTCCGTTGAAGGTGGCACAGACAAAGGTTCGGCCCGTTTATCAATCTCTCATCTTAAGAATAAATGGATCATACCGAATACCGGGTATGAGCGCTTAACCGCTGCTTTGTCGGTAACTCAAAAAGTAACGGATAAATTAAAGATTAACGGGAAAGTTACTTACACCAATAAATCAAGTGACAACCTTCCTTCGGCCGGCTACAACAACCAGACATTGATGTATTTTTTGATTATTGGTACTGCTCCCAATATCAGGCCCGACTGGTTTAAGCCTTACTGGCAACCGGGGCTGGTGGGTATAAAACAAAAAAATCCATTTAACCCCGGCCCGGATAACCCCTACCTGGATATTTATGAGAACATCAATAAAATGAATAAACATGGCGTGGTGGGTACACTTTCCGCCAGTTATGAAATAAATAATAAACTGGAATTGATGATTCGTTCCGGGGTAGATATGGCGTTTGAATTTCGGTCGCAACAACGCCCCTACAGCATGACTAAATTTCCCCAGGGAAATTACCGGGAGCAGAATGTTTTCAACTACGAGATCAATACAGATGCCTTGCTTACTTTCAAAGATAATCTTACCGGTAAAATAAAATATAGTATTTCGGCAGGTGCCAATGCAATGAAACAGACCTATGACTTTGCAGGGTTATATGCCGAGCGGCTTGCACAGCCAGGTATCTATCAAATCTCCAATAGTTTAGACCAGGCAGTGGCTGATCCGCAAAAATCTTCAAAAGCGATTAACAGTGTATATGCCACAACACAATGGTCGTATATGGAAAAAGTTTTTTTAGATATTACCGGCCGCAATGACTGGAGCAGCACGCTGCCGTATGGTAACAATACCTTCTTTTATCCATCGGTTAGTACCAGTTTTTTACTGAGCGATATATTCAATTTACCTGCACAGATTTCTTATGCAAAGTTCAGGTTATCATGGGCACAGGTTGGCAATGATACTAGGCCTTACCAAACCTCCAAATACTACGACAGGATTTATGGCAACAGTTTTACCAATCCGGGTACCTTGTTTAATCCGGGTTTGAAACCTGAAATTATTTCAAGCTACGAATCCGGACTGGACATCAGGCTGCTTAGAAACCGCCTGTCGATGGACGTAGCAGTGTATCAAAATAAAAGCCGCAATCAAATCATCGCCATTCCTTTAGACCCCACATCAGGATATTCCAATGCATTGATCAACGCAGGTTTAATTGAAAGCAAAGGAGTTGAACTGCAGCTAAAGGGAATTCCTGTTTTAACCAAAAATTTTAAATGGTCTGCAACGCTTAACTGGAGCACCAACAGGAGTTATGTAAGGGAATTGGCAAGTGGTATTACCAGCCAGGTAATTTACAGTCATGGCAGCAATGTAACCATCGAAGCAAGGGTTGGCGGACGAATGGGAGATATGTATGGAAGGGGTTTTCAACGCTCACCGGAAGGGAAAATTATTTATAATTCTACCGGGTTACCGGCAACGCTTGATACCAAAACCAAGGTTTGGGGAAATGCCTTTGCAGACTGGAAGGCAGGCTTGATGAATGAATTTACTTACAAAAATCTTCGGGTAAGTATTCTTTTCGATTATCAACAGGGAGGAAGCATGTTCTCGCAAACCAATCATAAATCCAATACATTGGGTAAAACTAATATAACGCTGCCCGGACGTGAAGATGGTATCACCGGCGATGGAGTTGTGTATAATTCGGCTACCGGTAAGTACAGTCCCAATACGGTGAAAGTTTCAGCCGATAACTATTATGAAACTATCTATGCCATCAACAATGCAGAAATGAATGTATTTGATGCCACCTATTTAAAACTAAGAGAAGCCCGGATTGAATTTAGTTTGCCGCAGCAACTGTTATCGAAAATTGGGATCAGGCAAACCAATGTGGCTATATATGGCAGGGATCTTTTCAACATCACCAAATTTCCCGGATTTGATCCTGAAGGCGGTAATTTAAACAATGGAACCATTACCCCGGGTGTTGAGTTAATGCAGTTTCCATCCACCAGGAATATGGGCGTTAACCTCACTTTTAAATTTTAATGAAGAAAAAAAATCGTTATGAAAATATTTAGAAATATATACCTGCCACTTGTTGTACTGTGTTGTATGCTGGCATCCTGTACAAAGAAATTTGAAGAGATCAATACAGACCCCAACCGACCAAAAGAAGTGAATCCGGGTGTTATGCTGGGGCAAATGCAATACCGGATCGTTAACAGTAGTATTGGTGGTGCCAGGGGTTTTACACATGAACTGATGCAGGTAACCGCACCACGCAGCAGCAACAGCAATGGCGTTCACCGGTATTATATTAATCCTGGTGACGGCGTTTGGACAAACTTTTATAACTATATCACCGATATGGAAGATATCATTAAACTGTCGGAAAAGCTGGGCGAAAAAAATTATAAAGCAATTGCACTGGTCTACAAATGCTGGGCATATTCTATATTGACAGACCTGTATGGTAATGTCCCTTATTCTGAAGCGATCAGGGCGATTGAGGGAAATTTTCAACCGAAATTTGACAGCCAAAAAGATATCTACACCCAAATTTTAAAAGACCTTATTACTGCCAACGACCTGTTTGATGACAGTAAAGCATTAACTTTTGCAGGTGATAACGTGTATCCTTCCAATGCGCTGACAGGTGGCAAAAATATTGGTATACAGCGATGGAAAAAATTTTGTAACACGCTTCGCCTGCGGCTTTTATTGAGGTTAACAAAAAGGCAAAATGAAATAGATGTAAATACACAGATCACGGCTATTTTATCGGATGCCATAAAATACCCGGTATTTGCAGGTAATGCAGATGATTGCATTTTCAGGTATCCAAACGTATATCCATTTTTCAACCCTTATTTTACAGCAAGGCAATTAGACTGGCGGGATGGAACATATTATACGAAGTTCTTTCTTGATAGAATGAACACTGTAAATGATCCACGCAGAGCAATTTGGGCAATGCCCGTAACTGTTGCCGGTGCTCCTGTTTTCCAGGGTATTGAAAGTGGTTATCCAACGAGCGTTGAATACGTGGTGGGCAAAAATTCAAGTTATACAGATGCGCTTAAAACTTCTGCTTACCTTGGTGTAATGATGACTTATGCAGAAGCAGAATTTATAAAAGCAGAGCTTGCCTTAAAAGGCTTTAGTACAGGTAAAACACCTAAAGCACATTACGATAATGGTATCACTGCATCCATGACGCAATGGGGTGCTGCTATGCCGGCGGGGTATTTGACTCAGCCAGGAATTGTTTATGATGCTACAGTAAGTGCCGATGCCCAGTTGGAACAAATCATGTTGCAAAAATATTATGCTTATTTCTTTGTGGACTACCAGGCATGGTTCGAGAAGAGAAGAACCGGGTATCCGGTATTGCCAAGAGGAACAGGTATACCGGTTGAAAATGTTTTTCCTTTCCGCATACCTTACCCAACCTATTTGCAATCGCTAAATCCCGCAAATTATACTGCGGCTGTTACTGCCATTGGTGGTAAGGATGAAAGCAATATAAAAGTGTGGTGGGATAAATAATTAAAGGGCGCCATTACTTCAATTATTAAATTTAACCAGGGCAATTGCAGTCTAAAACCTGTTTGCATGGTTCAGGTTTTAATATCTTTTCATAACATTGATACCAACATTCACGAACACCTGAGGATAGGTTAGCCTTCATTTTTCCCGCTAGCTAGCGGGAAAACAAAAAAATCAAGTCTGCGAACGTTTCACCTAGTCCTATCTTTCCATTTGAATGAATGTGGTTAAATAAACTGAAATCTATTTTCAACTGTAATAAATATTGTATGACAAGATTGATTTTTTTTATAACGCTGAGTATTGTTTTTATAAATAGTGCGGTAGCTCAAAATACTGTGGGCAAAAAACTATCTGCAAAAGACATTTCCTCCACTACAACGGTCATGCTGCCCAATGGCTGGTCGTTAACACCGGCCGGCAGAAGTTTGGAAGCAGGCGACCTTCCATTAAATATTGCGGTTGCCCATTCAAAAAAAATGATTGCTGTTACCAATAACGGGCAGAGTATCCAAACCATTCAGTTGGTTGACATACAAAATGAACGTGTGTTACATACCATCGAAATTCCCAAGGCTTTTTATGGATTAAAATTTAGTAAGGATGAAAAGCACCTGTATGCATCCGGCGGCAACGATAACCGGATATTAAAATATGGTATTGAGCAGGAAAAATTAGTATTAAAAGATAGCATCCTGTTAGGCAAAAAATGGCCTGAAAAAATCTCTCCGGTTGGAATAGAAATTGATGATGACCGTAATATTTTGTACACCGTTACAAAAGAAAACAACAGTCTATATGTTGTTGGCCTGCTTACGAAAAAAATAATCCGACAGGTTTCGCTGGGGCATGAAGCCTATGCCTGCATGTTATCACCGGATAAAAAGGAGTTGTTTATTTCATTATGGGGCGGCAAAAAAGTAGCAGTCTACAATACCGTATCCGGCGAAATTGATGGACATATACCGGTATCGCTAAATCCCAACGAATTGGCGCTTACCCGAAATGGGAAAACGCTGTTTGTTGCCAATGCAGGGGATAACAGTGTTTCTGTAATAGATACCAAAACACGCAAAGCCGTGGAGGTGTTAAATGCAGCGTTGTTTGCCAACGCACCTGCAGGTTCTTCAACCAATGGAGTTGCGCTTTCTGAAAATGAAAAGCTGTTATACATCGCCAATGCAGACAATAATTTTGTGGCTGTATTTGATGTCAGCAAACCAGGTTCCAGCATATCAAAAGGTTTTATACCGGTTGGCTGGTATCCAACTAATATTAGGGTAATTGGCAAAAAAATAGTAGTAGCTAATGGAAAGGGTTTTAGCTCTTTTGCAAATCCAAAAGGTCCCCAACCGGTTTCAGCTGCTGTATTATCTGAAACCCATAAAGGAGAAGCGAGCCCTAACAGAAGACTACAATACATAGGTTCGTTGATGAAGGGTACGCTCAGTATCATTGACAGTCCAACAGATCCCGAATTAGCTGTCTATTCAAAAATTGTTTACCGGAATACTCCTTACACAAAGGAGAAGGAACTGGTTACAGAAGGCGAGAAAGGAAACCCAATCCCATCAAAAGTAGGAGACGCATCTCCCATCAAATATGTTTTTTATATTTTAAAAGAGAACCGAACCTACGACCAGGTTTTTGGTGATATGCCGGAAGGAAACGGAGATACTTCCCTGTGTTTGTTTGGTGAAAAATACACCCCCAATCAACACAAACTTGCCCGTGAATTTGTACTGTTGGATAATTTTTATGTAGATGCTGAAGTAAGTGCTGATGGACACAATTGGAGCCTTGGAGCACACGCCAATGACTATCTTGAAAAGACCTGGCCCACCAGTTACGGCAGGCGTGGCGGTGCCACGGAGGGTATGGGCCGGAGAGCAATCGCCAATAATAAAGATGGTTTTCTGTGGGATTTTTGCAGGCGGGCAGCCGTTAGTTACCGAACCTATGGCGTTTTCCAGGATAAGGAAAAAGGAAATATCCCCTCGCTGATCGGTCACGAGTGCAGTAACTTCTCTACTTTTTATTTAAACAATATCAGGGATACTACCAGGTTTCAGCAATGGAAAAAAGACTTTGATTCACTGCTTGCGATTAACAGTGTACCACGTTTTAATTCTATCCGGTTAGGTGGCGATCATACACAGGGACTTGCAGTTGGTAAACCGACTCCTTTTGCCTGTGTTGCAGACAATGACCTGGCTGTAGGGTTGTTGATTGAACACCTGAGTAAAAGTGTAATCTGGAAAGAGAGCGCCGTTTTTATACTCGAAGATGATGCACAAAACGGGCCCGACCATGTAGACGCACACCGGTCGAATGCGCTGGTGATTAGTCCTTATACAAAGCGGAAATTTGTGGATCATTCCTTTTACTCCACCTCCGGAATGCTCAGGACAATGGAATTGATATTGGGCCTGCCACCAATGACACAATATGACGCTGCGGCAAGGCCAATGTGGCGCAGTTTTACCGCACAGCCCGATTATAAATCCTATACGGCATTGCCTTGCAATATTAACCTGAACGATATCAATCAACAAGTGACGGCGACGGCGAAAAAATCAGCCCTGCTTGATTTCTCGGACGTGGATAAAATTGATGACCGGTTGTTTACAGAAATATTATGGAAAGGGATTAAGGGAGAATCAGCCATCGTGCCTGTTCCCAGGAGAAGCGCTTTTGTACAGGTAAACCCAAAGGGTAAAGAAGAATGATTATTAAAGTAACCGGGAGTTAATTTTCATGTTGAACGAACCTGCTAATATAAAAAATCCTGTTTTCCAATTTTACATAGCAGCTACTACGATTGCACTTTTTGCAGTTTCCACATCCCTGGCAACATCGGGCCGAAGTTTTTCCCAGTGAAACTCGAGCAACTGGTTTTCTTTTGAACGAACTCCGTTTTGTTCACTATAATGAACGAGTGGCATATCGTTGTATATAGGGCGGGTTATAGAAATAACCACATCCCAGTACTTTAAAGCGTTCTGCAAATGCCGCACTGCATTTTGCTTATTTTCTTCGCCACCATTTATACGGTATGTTTGAAGCGCTATTGCACCTTTCAGTTTTTCGGCAAAATGCAATCCGATATTTGCCCATGCCTTTACATCTGCCACTTCATACATTAATGAATTGTTATTGGAGGTATGAATGTTTTTTACCAAATCCAGCGCCTCTTTACAATCGCTCTCCAGCATGCTGATTAAAACAGGCGGTGTAATTTTATTTGAAGCATAGGTGTTGCCGGATAAAGATGTTTTTACATAATCAATAACGGAAACATAATCAGGATCGGTTACGGGTTGATTAATCAGCCTGTCTATAGAAATATAATCCACACGCTTTGTATTTCCATCAAGCGCCATAAATCCTTCACTATACAATGAAAAGTCCCAGGTAAAATCGAATGCGGATCCAATACGCAAAGGGGTTTTTCCTGCCAGTGTAAATGCTTTCAATAAATTGCTCCCCGCAGCACTATAGCGGCGGGTAAACTCTGCCTGGAATATATCATCGGGAGTGGCGGGATTATAAAGAAGCCTTCCCCATATCTTATAAAATAACCATTGCCTTTCAAAAGCATATTTCCAGTCTACCTGAATGCCTGGTTTGGTAAAATAATCTTTAGCAGGAATATAGGTTTCAGAGCCAATAAAATATCCGCCAACATATTCCTGGTCATTTTCTGCTATATGAGCACGAACGAATTCCGGCACACCCCATCTTAAACAAAAGAAATCTTCATTCCTTGCCGTCCAGGTAATTTTATAATTTTTTGGTGAAGGCTTAAAATAGGTATCATATAATTTACCTCCATGCACCTTTACCAATTTTGGCGTAGAATGAGCATGCGACCAGTTGTACTTTAAGTCAGCATATACAGGTGCCTGCAGAAATGAGAATGCTCCTTCTTCATCTATCGCCTTCCTGGTTAGTTTCTCCGTTTCAATACTGGTAACGCCTAAGGAGCCTGTTGTACTTGAAAAAGGGATTCTGTGAATAAGCTTTAATTTACGACCAGCTAAACTCATCCCTTTTATAATCGTTTCTCTCATCCAGTCTTCCCGTTGCTGTGGTGACATCCCGCCCATTCCCTCGCCAAGGGTAAGGCCCATTCCTGTAATCTCCGGATATTCCTGTAGCATTTGAGTAACACATTCACGGGTATACCGTTTAACAATTTCTGATGTGTCGCCGTTAACAAAAAAATCATGCTGAAGATTATCCAGGTTTACATTAAAGGCTTTTGAAAACTCAGGGCTTACAAATATGTTGAATGGAATGATATAGGTATCAATAGCACGTTCTTTTGCCATTCGAAAAATACTGGTGAAGAGTTTTTTCCATACCTTCATTTCCTTATCATTAAAGGGTGAGCTTTCAGGGAAGTTTTTGGGTTTGATCATAAATGTATATGGATGCAGATTCCATAATGAAAGCGAGTTCAGGCGATTTTCCACCATCATGTCTAAAAACTCTTCCCAAAAATTCACATCTTTACAGGTTTCCTGGTGCAGATCGAGCGCATAACTATGGCGATAAGTATCCCAGGGTAAATCAAATTTTATAGCACGTAAAGAATTATTTGGCTGCTCGCTTCGGTTTTGTATATTTTCCAGCCGGGTACCATTACCTAAATCTTCCGCTACACTTAAACTTCCATAAACCATTCCTCTTTCATCACCTCCCGTAATGTTAATGCGCTTTCCAGCCTTAACAACTGAAAATGCTTCACTGCCCAAATTCCCGGGACTTATAATCAGGTTTATTACAAAATCGGTTGTTGATTTTGTTAACGAATACCCCTTCTTCACAAGCGCTTTTTCCAATTTCCCGGCAGCGTAAACAACCGGTCCTTCAGCTTTGGAATATAAAACATTCACCCTTTGAGAAAACCCTTGTGGAATAAATCCGGCCAGAACCACTACCAGGCACCAATGCATTTTTTTCATAATTGAATTAATTAATAGCCAGCTTTAATATATTGAGTTAATGGTGCTCCTTTCTTATTGAAGAAAAGAAAATGGAATAATGCGTGTATCATTCATCGTAATAAATTTGAATGCTTCGTTGCGTCGTTAGGGAAGGTACTGATTCTTTTACCAGTTTAATAAATATTCCCCGGGGATATTTATTTCGATTACCATGAATTATTTCTTTTTAACGGGCATGATTTTCCTCCAATTTGTTATTCGCTTACTTAGTTCCATTAAAAAAAGCAGGCGCTGCTTCCATAATGAATTGGTAACTATTTCTAAAAGCCGCAAAGGAAATGATGATTGGTCTTACCCGGATTTTGAGGAAATATTGAACGATCAATTATGATTGGTTTAAAGGTAGCGGGAAAATGATCATACAGGACTTCAGACCATTAGGTTGCATAACACTATAAGCACGGCCCGTTCTTACCAGGGTATTCCCGGCCAAATTGAATTTTGATATAAGTTGTAAAAAGGTACCAGGTTAAAGGTTCACAGAGTTGTAACGGATGGGCACCGGGAAAGATTCCGACGCCTGGAAGTTGAGGACACTGATCTCAAAGAATAATGGTTGGGTTTGATACCAGCCATGGATGCTGAAATCTTTCCAAAAAAATGTCGCATTATCATGTCAGGATCAAAGTCTTTCATGCTTTGCCTGCTCTTATTTGTACAATATTCATCGGCGTTTTTTTTTGGAAGTTATTCTTTTAGATGTTGAGTATTTTGGAAAATCGTTTAAAAGACATTTATCCTTACAGAACCGCATTTAACTATATTTTTTAACCCCAAAATTGTTTGCAATGAAAAAAAAATTATTTCTTTTCTTAGGAATGCTATCCTCCATCGGGTATTATTCATGCACAAAAGACCTGAAGAAGGATCCAGCCCAGGTTGAATCTAACACGCTTTCTGCCACTAATTTAAAACCGGTAAAGGGGAGCAATATCTTTGATCCATATGGTCTTGTTTCGCCCAGTGCGCATGGCAACTTAGACACATTAGCAAAAGGTTTTAGTTTCACGGAAGGTCCTGCTGTTGATAAACATGGAAATATATTTTTTACTGACCAGCCCAACGACAAAATCTACAGGTGGGCTGCAAATACTGGTGGAATCACAACATTTTTAACTGGTACCGGCCGCTCCAATGGAATGGCTTTTGACAAAGCCGGGAACCTTATTGCCTGCGCAGATATGCACGGCGAACTTTGGAAAATAGCTCCGAACGGCAGCCATACTGTGCTGGTAAATAATTACAATGGCAAACTACTAAATGGACCAAATGATGTATGGATTAATCCGGTCACCGGAGGTATGTATATCACTGACCCAATATTTCCAAGACCTTACTGGGATGATAGCGATCCCCGCAAACAAGGTTGGGAACCTACTCACTCGGAACAAGCCGCAACTGGCAAAGGTGGTCATGTGTATTACCTGGCTCCTGGCAGTCACACATTGGTTAGGGTGACCACCCAGGCGGGGTGGGACGCTGATTCATGGCCAAACGGTGTTGTTGGAACGCCTGATGGGAAAAAACTATACGTAAACAAATGGTACTATGATAACATGGGCGGCACCTGGGTGTTTGATATTAATCCTGATGGAACACTCTCCAACATGAAGAAGTTTATTGATATGGGAGGCGACGGTATGTCAATGGATGAACATGGAAATATTTATATCAGTAACGGATTGGGAGTAACCGCCTTTAATCCAAAAGGTAAAAAAATCTTCAATGTTCCTATCAACGGCGCCACCAATAATGTTTTTGGTGGTCAAAATAATAAAACCCTTTTCATTACCGGGCCAGTGGACAAGCTAACGGCTCTAAAGATGAACGTAAAGGGCGTAGAAAAATATTAAGACTACAAACAACCCACCGTTTTCTTATTGAATTCCGTGGGTTCTTCAATGCAGAATGTGATTTCCCACGTGGCCGGTGTCCTTCACCGGCCATTGCTTCCACTGGAATACCTGGTCAAAATGTGTAAGCAGTTCAAACTCATCCATATCTTGTTTCTAAAATACAGCAGATGAATACCGATAGTCTGCTGGCCGGTTGCATAAAAGCCAATGAGGCCGCAGGGAATTTAGATGCCCGCCTGAAAAATTGCCGGGCAGGAACGTAGTCTGACTTTTATACTACCATTTCATGTTGTTAAAAATTTGTATTGCTAACGAATTGGCAAGCATCAGCACTATTTTGCTGATGAATATGCTCTTCCGGATGTCATCACAATGAAAATAGAATTGGCTTTTAATTTTGTGTTTATGCCATATTGATGCTTTCAACCAATCTTTAATAAGCTGTTTGCAAAGTCCGGCATTAATAACGAAAAGGCACATAGGACAAAGTCCTTCAACTTAGAAGCAATTTTTTGTTGAACTGTGGGCATATCAATGCATATAAGATGTTAGCGACGATAAAGTATCTTCAGCGTTACGAGTTGATTTTTTTTACTAACTACATAGTCGCCGGTTATCAATGGTTGCATGGAATACTGGTACATTACATTTAAAGAAGTCCTGTTGATCGTATATTTTACACCTGCTGTAAAACGGTAGTCTATTTTCCTTGCGTGTAATGTATAATCTTGTTCGATTGGGGCAGCAATTCCGGTTACCAGGGTGTTCTGTGCGCCATTGATCAATCTCATTTGAAAATCATATCCCTCCAGCGAGGTTGCATTTTTTGAATGTAACAAAACAGATGCCTGTACACCACCTTGTATAGAAAGCCTTTTGGTAATATTTAATCCGGCCGTTAACGGGATATCTGCATAAGACAACTGGTTATATTTAACTACCTTATTATACAGTTGAATATTATTTGCGGTGTCGTTTAAATATACCCTTTTGGTGATGCCATAACTATTCGTTGAAACTGGTGAGCCTAATGCCAATCCCACCGAAAGGTGAAACTTTGCAGATATTGCGTAGCTGGCCTCTGCAACAGGAAACGGTTGCACATTTTGTGCCTGGCCAATCATGCCGTTTACACCGATACCGGCAAATAAACTCCAGTTATTCTTCCGGACTTTACTGGTTGCTTTAGGGGCTATGTGCTCTGAACCGGCATCTACTGAACTAATTTCACGAAGGTCCCCGGAAGTACTTTCACGTATATTTTTTATATGGGATTTTTCGAATGGCTGTTTAAGGTCAAGCTCATATATTTGGTCACTGATAATTTTTGCCAACACCCGATCCTCATTACCCGTTTGCACTTCATATTCGGCCGGCACCTGTCCCTTTTCTGACGGTTTGGGTAACACCAAAATATCGGGCTTGTTTATTTTTACAGGCCCGCGGCTATGAGCAACATTGATTAGGGTACGAGTTTGCTGATCAACGCTTTTACTTAATGGTTGATTGGTTATAGAATGTAACAACCGGTTGTTAAAGTGATGTTGATGATGGCCATTCCGGAGAACCAGTGAACTCATTAAGAGGATTGCCGTTAATGAAGCGGCAACACCAAATGTTACATAGAAGCGCCTGCTACTTTTTTTATTGCTTACCGGCAGATTTTTATCTAACAATAATTTCATTTGCTCCCAACCATATTGAGCAGAATTAACCATTGCATCATTTTTATGTAAACCTCTATTCATATCCGGCGATCTTTAGGTTGTTTTAATTGCATAGACCGCATCAATCTTTTCCTCGCCTCTCTTACATGCCACCTGCATGTTGACTCTGTTACCCCCAACATCTCCGCAATATCTTTGTAATCGTATCCATCAAACGCAAAAAGGTTGATGACTATCCTGGTAACAGATGGTAACATTTCAATATGTTGTAATATTTCTTCCTGGGATATATTAAAATTCAACCGGAAGTCATCCCTGCCCAATTCCTCCACACCATCTATGTGAATGATATGGGTACCTTTCTTATTACGGCGGGTGTAGTCAATGGCAGTATTGATGATAATGGTTTTCAGCCAGGGTTTGAAACTACCCAACCCCTTATTGTATTTTGAAATATTTGTAAAGGCTTTAAGAAATCCATCATTCAAAATAGTAAGGGCATCATGAGCCTGGTCTGCATAGCGCTTACAGGTCACAAACATATCTTCATAAAAATGTTTGTAAATAGTTTCCTGGGCGTCACGGTTGTTACACCTGCACCCCTCTATAAGCTCGTATATTTCGTCCTGACTCAACTATATTTTTACCCGGTTAAAACGGAAAGAAAACACTGCATCTTCCTGTTAATAAAAAGATGCAGTGTATGCGTGATAATTAATGTTTAAAAGAAACAAGCTGATTTACTTTTTTGGCGGGAATGGTACTATCAACATACTGTACCTTTAAGATACTATCATTTAGAGTCAGCACTTTCCATGATGCATATTTTACCGGTGTAGTGGAAGCCAGCTGGATAGAATCAGAAGCAATTTTATATGCCCAGTTACCTTTTGAATATTTGAAAACGGTGGAATCGCATTTTACAGTACCATCCTGGAAATCAAAACCGGTACTGGTAAACTTCACCACATCATCATTCATACAGGCGTTAAAGACTGAACTATCCAATGCCGTCTGGCCTACTTTATTGGTCATAATACTGGTAATCTTCCAGTTGTACAGTAATTTACTTGTCTTATCCGGAGCCGGCTTATCATCCTTATTACAAGCTGCCAGTATAAAACCTCCGGCAAAAAACAGGGCTATACATTTTAGAATATTATTATTTTTCATTTGTTTTTTAATTAATGGTGAAATATTTTTTGTCCCGGGATCTTGTACACATACTGGTACGTTTTATTTTATCCACTTGTTGGGAGGAGCAAAAAAAATATTTCAACAATTTTTTTGGGAAAGAAACAAAAGAACATTTTTTTGAAAATTGCAATGCAGCCATATTCCTGTAAATAAAATATAAAGCCGGTTTTAAATCGGTTATGGGATATTCAAAGTAATCCTGATTTGATACAACAAAAAACTATCCTCAAATGGATTTGCGCCGCTATTGTATTATACTTTCTTTTCAACTGGCAAACCAGTATCAAAGAACCCTTTTACGAACAACTGAACTTTTGGAGCAATCAATAACATTGCGCTGACAGCCAACACCCAGGCAACCGACCAGGACCGTAGCCAGGCTAATAAAAACCTGTTTCCAAAGCCTATATTGATGGCGATCAGCACAAAGGATATGATTGCTGTGGTGATCATTCCCATGATAATGGCAAAGGCTAATTTTTGTTTCATGATTTATTTGTTAAGAATGAATAGTTTATAATAAATGGTATGTGTTTATTGCAACACAGGCCTTTAAAGCTGCTCCGGCATAACAATTAAATTTCTACAACGGTTGCATCACCCTTAAAGCCTCTTCCGGGTTCTGCCGGTACAAATCGTAAATCAGTTGTGTATTTCCGGGCCTTATTTCATAAATGTCATTTTCAATGCCTTCAAAAAGTTCCTGTACCACCAGTGCAGGTGAAATACCATTTGCACCACCGATGGGAGCTGAAAATTCTGTATTCACCAGTGGCGGCATCAGTTCAAAAACTTTTACATTTCCTTTACGCTGCAGGCTGATCCTTAGGGATTGAGTGTAGGAATGTAACGCAGCTTTACTGGCAGCATAAGTAGCAATGGTGCCCGGCACAAAGGCTACAATGGATGAAACATTCACAATGGCCGCAGTGGCCTGTGCCGACAATATTGGCAATAATTTTTCATTGAGCCTCACGACCGATAAATAGTTGGTCAACATTTCATCAGCAGCATTTTCAAAGGCATGGCTGCCTCCTGTAAGATCATACACCAGCGCACGGCCTGCATTGTTTATTACAATATTTAATTGAGGATAATTGCTTTGAATAGTGGATACTAATGCTTCCATATCCGCCTGTTTGCTAACGTCGCTTATGATGCCCCTTACGCCGGGGAGCAATGCCAACGCATGATCCAGGCGTTGCTGATCCCGGCCGGTGATAATGACTTTGTTGCCTGACCGGGAAAATAGCTTTGCTGCTTCCAGGCCAATACCAGCTGTACCGCCGGTGATGAGTATTGTGTTGTTTGTAGTGTTCATTTTGTTTATTTTATTGTTTAATATATACCGATCGGTATATTTATGATCAAAAAAAATTACAGGTTTTCGATGGTAGTTTTTACTGTTTGCAGGATGGCTTTTTTGTAGGTGGCTTTGCCGGTCAGTTTAGTGAGCATGATGGCGCCTTCAATGGTGGCGATAATAACCAGTGCTGTTTCCTCGGGATTGGTTTTGGGGCTAAACTCTTTTGCCGCAATCCCCTGTTCAATCAGCGACATAATTTTATGTTTCCATTTATTAATGGCATCGCTGGCCTTTTTGCGGAGAGCGGGATGGGTATCATCGGCTTCGATGGCTGTGTTCAAGATTGGGCAACCACCTTCGGTAAAACTATTGGCAAAATTGTCATACACTGCCACGTACACCAGCAACTTGTCCCGATTGGTTGAATATTTACTCATTTCAGCCTGGATGATGGCATCTATCTTGCCAAGGTTATGGTCAAACACTGCCAATGCCACTTCATCCTTATTTACAAAGTTCCCATAGATGCTTCCCTTTGTCAATCCTGTAGCCGCTTCGATATCACTCATTGATGTGCCTTCATACCCTTTCTTGTTAAACAGCGGTGCTGTTCTTTCGATGATAAATGCTTTGGTTTGTTCGGCTTTGCTCACGTTTGTTTTAAATTAGGATGTAAAAATATACCGAATGGTATATTATACAAAATTTATTTTTATAAATGGTTGTTAAAACTGTACCGCAGTTGCCATTTGCAAATCGTTCCTGTTAAGTGATAACATTGTAAAATATCCAGGCACTGACAATGCACTATAATTATTATCGCAGTGTGATTCCGCAAGAATCAGCCCGGTACGTTGAAAACTCAGGATACAGGTTATCCACTGCACCGGTAAAAGGCTGTAGAAAAAAGAATGTGATGATTGCCTTTTTCCCAAATTCGTGGAAGGAGTTTTGTGTTCTGTCAACTTCAATAAATTTGGCAACAGCCTTTGGATGTAAGCCAGTTTTTGCGTTTTTCATGATCGACTGCGCCTGGCAGGTACAATAGGCAATGCTTGAAATAAGCGTTACGAGTGTAAAAATACGTTTCATGTTTTTTGTATGATTTGCTTTAAGAAATTAAAATGAAAACCCGGCCGGCATTGATACAGTGACTTTACTGTTACAGGCTATCATTTATTACAGCCATTTTTAAAATTTCTTATACAAGGCTTCCCCTTTTTTAGAAATAAAACCTTCTTTGCGTTCTGCCTTTTGCCCGGCGACGGATATCCCACAAATCAACCGCGGTAAATATTTTATCGTTGGGATTGGTAAAACCGGTAGCGATAGTTTCACTGACGATGATTGTAAGATTTTCTAACTGTTCTTTGCTTATTGGAAGATATAAGCTGTTTGATTGCATTTTCATAATTTTTTTTTTTAATTTTATATTTGAATAATTTGTGTTTGAGCAATGGTTAAGCCAGTAGTGGGTGCCTGTACTTTTTTTAGTTTTACAGGTAATTGAAATGAATTTCATCCAACCAATTTTGATCATGCCTTTTAACTGAACCCCTCATCTTCTCTATTGCTTTGCAAAAGTATTACCGATATCACAGCCTTCCAATCACAAAGTAGTAAGATGGACTAATCAGTGTTTGAATCAGACATTTTTACACATGAAAATTTTTAAATTAAACTAAGATGCAGTTATCACGGGCAAAATGTATGGCAGTAACAGTGCCTTGTTGATAGTATCCATACAAATAAAAAGGACAACTGTTATAAAACAATTGTCCTTATAATAAACAACCAAAACCAACGATCTTTATCACTGTTATGGATGAGCCTTGCATCAACTTTTATACAAGCTCCAAAGATTGAAAATAAAAAAATACAATTCCTTCCAGGAAATATTGTCTTCAGCCGCAACCTTACTGTTTCTTAACTTTTATACCCGTCTATCTTTTCTATTAATTTTTGTACCCGCGGACTGATAAGCAGGATGGATGGAATTACAATTATATATGCCAGCACCCAGGATCTTAGCCAGGTAATAATGAAATCCGGTTTGAAACCTATGTTAAAAGAAATAAGGCTGAAAGAAATGATACCCGTTGTAATAAGGCCCATTATTAGTGCAAATAATATTTTTTGTTTCATGATGAATAGTTGAAAATTATATGATAACTGGCGCAGCCTGCCTGGTTTAACTAAATGTTACATCTAACAGATCAATTTGCACCACCAGCGGTTCCGGTATATACCGTTGCTGTTCATCCCTGGGGTAAACCATTCTGCGGGTTGGCAGTTTGATCCCCTGAAATTCTTTATAATCAAACACATAATGCGCAGCTGCGAATCCGCCGCTGACCTCCGTTTCATAATCATGCCTTTTCAACAAGCCAGCCTGGTCAAAATAAAACACCTGTACTCTGGAGTGGTATGCCAGGTGATCCGGAAAGGTTACCTGCAACCTTCGCCATGTTTCTCCCGCTTCATGCCATGGTTCAATTTCCTTAGTTTCAAATCCGGGCAATGTAAAAGAGAAAGGAATGGTGAGGTAACACCACATTGCATAGCTGCCAAAGTAAACCAATTGTAATTTGCTCCATTGCGTAGTGATGGTATGATCAACAAAAGAATCGCGGGGGTTTAATAATTCGTCAGCGATATTTCCTTTGTAAATGATCGCTACCCTACCCGGTTGAGCAACCGCTTCCTGCCCTGCCCTTTCAAAATCCGGGTAGCGGCTATATTGCTCCCGGAGATTCGTTTCAAAATAGCTGTCGCTGATTACATCTCCCTGCCCCTTGGCTGCCCAAAGCATTCCGCCTACCAGCATGTGTATCCTCACCTGTTTAAACTGGTTCCATTTTTCCAAGCCGCCATGGGCTTCTATTGCAAGTTTTAATAAGTCATTCATTTTTTTAAATATTTCAATTGTTAAGTTTTGCTTTTTATGTTGTTTATGATATTGATTTACAAAGAATATCCCGTGGCAACCCAACCGGCACTCACCGGATCAGTTCTAACAACGGCTTTCCTTTTTCAACGATATAGGTTGCGAGCTCAGAAGCGATGCCTGGCCCAATATTCTTCGCGGCATGTATCGTTCCTGCCGGGATAAATAAAACCTCCCCTGCTTTAAGCGTTACCGGCGGTTGATCACCTACCTGGTACTCGAACAAACCTGCTATTACATAGATCACCTCTTCACCCGGGTGGGCGTGTTTGCCAAAGGCCGTACCGTGGTCAAAGTCTATACGCACCTGCACTACTTCACGCCCGGGGGTGCTGAGATCGTATCGCTGCAGGTCTGTGCGCCTGATCCCTGTTTGCTGCGCCATTACCGGTCCTGATATTAAAAACA
>JANPIJ010000081.1:0-20089 GCA_031424955.1 Ferruginibacter sp.
CAGCCGAAGTAAGCCAGCGCATGTTTTCAACTATGGCGGTTTTTTTTTTGCTAAATATAGCGTGTATTGATTTAAACTCAGCTTCTCACTTTTATAGTATTCAACCGCTGAACAGCATTTTTATTGATAACTAACGAGACTAAATTTTTATGCAAACCCAGGTAAAACCCCCGGTGGTTGTTAACCAAAATGATGACAATACTTCATTTCAACCCCGATCTTTATCCTCTTTAAAATTGCCTGCGGTACCGGCATTTCAGCGTAATCCATACGATAAAATTACATTGCGGCAAATTGCATCCCCTGTTTCTGAATCAATCCTCGTACAAAAAAAGGAAAACAAAACAGGTTTGCCTGATAACCTGAAAACAGGCGTTGAAAATCTCTCCGGCTTTTCTTTGGACGATGTAAAAGTGAATTATAACTCCGGTAAGCCTGCACAGTTAAATGCACTGGCCTTTGCACAGGGAACAGCAATACATATAGCAAGCGGGCAGGAAAAACATTTGCCACATGAAGCATGGCATGTGGTACAGCAGAAGCAGGGTAGGGTACAGGCGACGACACAGTTAAAAGATGGCGTTCCCGCAAATGATGACAAGGCACTGGAGCAGGAAGCGGATGTTATGGGGGCAAAGAGCTTACAAATGTACCGCCCCAATAAGACTTTTTCAGATCGAACTGTGGAAACTAATACTTCAATTTTTACACCGGGTGAAACAGTAGCAGCAAAGTCATACACGGGTTTAAATAGCTTTGGCGTTAGCCAGCTTCAGGTAAATACAACTAATACCGTAATTCAGTGCTGGACCGATGAAGAAGTGTATACGGTGATTCGTGAGTCAATACCGGGCTGGCGCAGGATATTGGAGCAAATAGAAAAGGAGGAGAATAAATGGGAAAAACGTTTTATGGCAAAAGACCTTATTAAGGAACTTGAAGAAGTACTCACCGGCAGCACCATTACACCACCAAATGGATATCGGCTTGGGCGGACTTACGAGTATGCGGGAAGTGCCGCAAATTCAATTTCAGAGCTAAAGATTCGCACGGAAAAACTCTTGAATGATGCACAGGATCCCATACACGACGCAATAGATGAACACGATGAACTTGAAGTAATAGTGTCGAAAAAATATACAGAGATGATCAGTAAGGCCGGGGAGTTGGGCGTAGAAATTATGGCGGACAAAGTAAATGAGAAATTAAAGTCGGCTTCATCTTTGGCTAAGACAGATATCGGCACTAAACTAAGTCCGCAAACGAAAAGCCCCGAACAGCTCAACGGCGCATTGCTGGCTGAACTGAAATCCTATGATAAAGAACTCGAACGTTTGAAACTTGTGGAAGAAAACCAACCCTTGTTAGAGCAATTAACCGATATAATGAATGACGAGCATGATTGGTTGTCATCTCTCGAAGACCTGCTCAGTGAAACAACCTATAACAAGAAAAAACTTAGCCAGGCATTTATCGAGGTGCAGCAGCACTCAAGGGAAATCCGGAAAGTAGCCGTTAATTTACGCACGCTGTCTGATCCTAAAAGTATTGAAAAAATTCCTGCCAGCATCCTGGCGTTTAAAAAGCATATCGAAAACGTGAAGGATTTAGGTATAACCGTGGAGAGTGCTCATGAAAAATCTAAAGGGTCGGGCGGGGGCTCCAATACACCCAGGGTAATCACCTGGGCACATACTACAAGGGTGGCCAGGATTTCTCAAAAGGCATTTGATGGACTCGTTGAAATAGGATGTAGTGCAGGTAATATTCAGGCAGCTTTGGAAACCATCAAGAATGCCGGGCCGGGTGAATGGAACGTGATCAAGGATATTGGCAAAAAGTACGAATTGAAAGTGCTGGGGTCGGGCAAGTACCGTTGTGAAAGTACAGATCTTTCCAGTCCCATTTCGTTTATCAATAAGCCAAAGAAAGGGGTAGGTAAGTAATGAATTTACCGGCAATAAAAATTGAATTTTCATTTTCCATATTAATAGTTGAATGTGAATGTCATACCTTTTGCGGAGCTTCTAAAGCTTTTCAATCCTCTATTTCAATCCGCGTTTTCTGAAAACAACGACACATTCATTAATGATACATCATCACCGTAAAATCATCTTCCCAATACCCTTCAATAAATTTTACATTGCCGGTTAATTTGTTGCAATAATCCAGTATGAAAGCGGAGTTATAAGATGCAATAATTCCATCAGGGTCGGATGTTTTACCCAACAGGTTAAAGCCAAAACCCCTGCGGCAATTATTGAATAATTTTTCAATCATTTTAAATACATATAACGGATCGCTATTGCGGTAGCTTAATGCACCGCAGGCGATAATATAATCCACCGATGGTAATTCAGCCGCTGAAAAATCGCCTTCAAAAAAAAGCGTTTCGGGTAACTGGCTATAGCGTTCAATAGCCACGTTTAAAATGGCAGGTATCTGTTCAATACCAAAGTAGCGGAGCCGGGGATAAATGTCAGCCAGGTAATTCCTCAGGTCGCCGTAGCCGCAGCCCATATCCATAAGGGAGCAATCGTTCATGTCGCCAAGACCGGAAAGTATTTTAAAGCGGGCCACCTGTGCCTCCGGGCTTTTCCAGCCCAGTGCTGCATTGGTGCCCGTACCATGTTCATCAACCAGGTATTGATGAAACCTGAAAATAGCCGCGGTATCCAATAAGTTCATACAAAATTGCTTACAGCCGTTTAAAGAATATTTTTTCGTTTCATCACCGGCATTATCAGGAAGTAGGTAATGAGTATACCAATGATTAAGCCAAGAGATATAATCAGTAAAAACACGTGTAGCGGCGTGTTAAAACATACCTGCGTCGGATCGGGATCGCAATACGAAGTATCCTGAATAAGCATGCCATTGTTGATTAACCTTTCACCTGCGTACGATTTGGAGTACCCGCTGTTATTGGATGTGGTGGTGCCAAAATAGGGAATTGCATTGGAGGCGAATAAAAATGAAAAATAGGCAAGCAGGAATAAATTACTGCTTATTACGCAGGTCCACCCAATTACTCTTTTTCCCTTCCACTCATTCCCCTGGTTTTTTGTTTTAACAATATAAATTGCTGTGGTTACTACCGTTAATATAAAAAGGACTAAACTTATTATTCTAAAAATATAGTCGAGCCAGTAATTCAGGTATTCAAAATGACTTCGGTAAGTATCCTCTCCTTTGGCGAGCAGCTTTGTATTTTCAGCGTGCATGGTTGAATCAATTTTCAGATCGAATAAATAGCGCTGTAACTTATTTTTAAGTGAGTCGTCTTTAATGTCTTCATAACATTTTTCACAGGGGTTATTCAAAATATACTTAAATAAACCAAGGTAACGCGACCACTTCTGGAGGGTGGATAATTGAACACGCTCCCAACGGTTTTCAAAATTGCTGTCAGGCAATGAAAGTTTAAACGTATCTGCAAACCGGTAGGTCATTTCATCCCATAAATCAGCATAGCCTTTGTCATCACCCAATGCCGTTACCGCAATGCCGCCGAGTTTACTGTCGAGGGTAAACTGGTATTTTTTTCCAAGGGTAACGGCATCGTCATAATACAACCGGGTAAGTGGAAGGGTGGCTACAAGTGTATCTTTCATTTGCGAATCTTTATTAAAAGAAAGATTCACGGTGGAATCCATGATCGCAATCGTACTATCCTTGCTGTAGTAGCTGAAATAGGAATATGACCAGTAATTATTGCGGATGTCAGCATAATTGACATAGCCCTTGAAAGCAGGCGGTAAGGTTTTCGTAAATACCCACAATGAACCTTTGTACGGCAGATTGATAATTATTTTATCTGCGGGGATATCCTGGGCCTGGTACCTGGAAACAGTTGATTGAATGGTAAAAGGTTGTTCCCCAAAAAGTGGCGCAATAGGATCGGGAGACAAAAGATCGAAGTTTTTGCTGAAGTCTATAATGAAATGATCCACGAAAGGATTAAGCTGCTGCAGCGGGAAGTCGGCTTCATGCCTGCCTGCGGGGATCATCAATGAAAGCCTGGTTCGCGGTTCCTGCTTTTTCATAGCGTTATAAAGCCTTCTTATAAAATCGGTGAAATTGGATTCATGTGCTGCAGGTACCTGGTCGAATGCAATATTGATTGCGTACCCGTTTCTGTAGGCTAAAAGGGCAAGCGCATACCGGATGAACTTTTTTTGTTTGATACTATCTTCCAGGAACGAACCGGTCAATGATGGGTTGCCGGGTGGTATTTTAAAACTAAAACCTACTTTGCAACCTGACTGCTGTACAAGAGAAATAGGATCTGAACCTTTATTGCTTTGTTCTTCTATCTTCGGGAAAAACATACTGGTGTTCACTTCAATATAGAATCCGGTAAACATAAAATAGTCAAGCTGGCTGAGTCTTACAGGGCTGAATTCAAAGTTGGAAGAGATGTCAGACAATCCATATACCGTTGCCTTGTTTTTTACCCTCCAGCTATATTGTTTTACTACGGAGTCTCTTCCATTTAATCCCATTAACGTATCCCTGTGAACGATGCCGGAAGTCTTTCTTACCGAATCAATAAAAGCCACCCTGATCATCCTTGCTTTCAGGTCATCTTCATTTATTTTATACAGGATGATGGTCTGCATTTTTGCAGCCAGTTTAATTAATTCCTTATTTAAATCAAATCCGGGACTAGCTGTCCGCGGGGCAATGCTTCTGCGTAAATCATTGATGGTATTCTGCTGTTCGGTTGCATTATTTTTTTGATCCGCAACTATCTTATTTATTTTGATCAGCAAAGTATCAAAACTCATCGTATTGAGTGATGTCAGGCTGTCCAATAATTTGACGTTTGCTTCCGTTGCCTCGAGGTTAGTATTAATCCCCAGCGAATCGATGATTGCCCGTACCCGTATTTCTTCATTCGCCTTGGCGTTCTTTTTAAACTGGAATGCACTAAGGAGTAACTGAAAAAAATTCTTTGTTTTTGGTAATTTGGGAACCGGCGGCTTTTTTAAGGATTTAATGTTTGCAGCTTCTTTACCGGTGGGTGGCGGAATGGTATCTGTTATAAAATGTTTATTGATAAAAGACAAAATTAATTGGCTCGGTTTACCCGGTTCACCAATAGTAAAAGTACCGGCGGTTTTATTGCTTAAACATATAATCAACAGGAGTGCGACCGTAAAAATACTACCCGCTCTTTTCATAATGTAAAAAGTATTGTATAGATGTTAAAAAGGAAATTGAACAAACAAGAGGGAAGCATATTCAGGGAATAAATTTATAAAATATATCAAACAATAAATTATATATTTATAATTATGTATTATTTTTATTCTACTTTATCAGGGCGCCTACCTGCAATTAAACCCCAATTATTTTTTTAATAGATTCCTTAAAAACGGAATGAATGATATTTGAAGCGTTGTCCTGTTTAGCCGATGAAATGAATGTGTATTTCAGGAATAAGCTAAACCTGAATGAAGAAAAAGTAGTGCTTTCTGCAATCATGAACCAGGATGGAACCATTGCTATCCAGGGCGAAAATAAGGTAGTGATTACATTGGTGAATATTGAAAAAGAGCCGGTTGTATCGAATCGTTTACCATTGGGCCGCTCACAGGAAAATGCACCACAACCGGTGAGCATTAACTTATATATTTTATTTTCCTGTTATTTTTCGGGAAGTAATTATGCGGAGGCATTGCGCTTTATCGCTTTCGTAATATCTTTTTTGCAGGAAAAAAATGTTTTTACGTCAGCCAATACGCCGAAGCTCTACAGTGCGATAGAAAAAATATCTTTTGAAATGGAAAGCCCCGGTGCCGAAAAGCTGAATAATATCTGGGCCACCCTGGGTGCCAAATACATGCCATCGGTACTGTATAAAATGAGGATGCTTTCCTTTGATGGGTATAATATTAAGGAATACCGTCCTTCTATATCTGCAACCGGCGGTGAAGCAGAACCCCGTCCATTACTGTAGGATAGCCGCTACCTTTTATTGAAACAATAGAATGGTGGAAAATTTTTTATTCAATTAATAATCTATGTTGCTAAAATACGATCCATTGCTGGCTGTTTATTTCAGGCATAAATATTTTGCAAACGACCGGTTTACCCGTTTTCAGCTTACCCCATCTGATGCCTCCGTGAAGTTGATGAAACGATATGGGTTGGTCATTAAAATGTTAACGGATGGATTTAAAATGTTGTTTGAAAATCGATTTTCAGAAAGCGATGAAGGCCGGCAGGCATTGCTGAAAGAAAATATTATCCTCCATTTCCGGATTGATCTGACAGATTATTTATTCTATAACTACACCGGTTACATGCCGGAAGATACCGGGAATAAAATTTTCTTTTTTACCAATCAACCCAGGCAGCAACGGCTTACGCATATTCCCGGTTTGTTGCATCATTATCGTTTTGTAACCGAAAGAGAAACTATCAGTATGAATGAGGAGGCCTGGGAAAAGGGGCCGAAATTCAGTGAATTGTATTTCTCCAAACCTTTCGGGCATTTGGAATTGAACTTGACGGAAGGCCTGCAGGAATCAATGTTCATCTGCTTTTTATGCCGTTTTACTTTTTGGCGTTACCTGCTGGCGAGTGATTATTTGCAACAAAAGGAAAACCTGATGGTAATAAATAAAACAAGGAAATGGAAGTTTATTCAGGAGGGATTTACAGATCTTCCCGATGGCAGGAAGGTGCAGGCATTTATTTCAAAAAAATCAATTGCAGTAACCCAGGTGCAAAACCGCTCCTTTCAGCTTGGAGAAAATTATGATGCGGTCAATAATCGTTTTCAAAAAGAGATCATTCCCGTTTTACCAAACCCGGATACAAATGTGATTTCGAAAATAGCGGATAAAAAAAATGTAATTAAAAAAAATATTTCAAACATTGTTATTTGATTTTTAGTTTTTAAGATTTAAATTGCTTCTCCTCTTACGCCACAGGGTTTAACTTATTCAATAATACATAAAACCTCCCCCAATGGCAGATTACAAAACACCTGGCGTCTACATCGTAGAAAAAAATGCGTTTCCCAGTTCAGCAGTTGCTGTGGAAACCGCGGTTCCGGTTTTTATTGGCTATACCGAAAAAGCGGAACGTAAAGGAAAAGATTTAACAAGGGTTCCTACCCGTATTTCCTCCATGGCAGAATACTTTGAAATTTTTGGCGGGCCATTTCATCCTACATTTAAAATAACGCCTATCGGTAGTCCCGGAGATACCAGGCCCCCTGAAGGAACACCAGTAACCCCTGCGGCAGAAGGAACACCTGTAACCCCTGCGGCTGAAGGAACACCTGTAATTCCTGCGGCAGAAGGAACACAAGAAGGTACTGCGGCAGAGGTAAAGGTTGCTGATGCTACAGAAGATCCGTTCACTTTAAACGGGAAAAAATATTCACTAACCTTAAGCGACAATAATGAGTTGTACTTCTTTACCTGCCTGCGGTTTTTCTATTTAAATGGCGGCAGTGATTGTTATATTGTTTCTGTAGGGAGCTATGAGGATGTTAAAAAAGCTGGTATTTCAAAGAATGATTTTCTTGGGGACACTACCAATAAAATTCCAAATGTTTTTGACCTGCTGGAAAAGGAATATGAACCAACCCTGGTGTTATTACCAGATGTAGTTGCGTTAAAACCTACGGCTGAGGATCTTGGTTATTATGCATTGTATGGAGAGGTTTTAAAACATTGTAATAAAACCCAAAGCCGGTTCGGGATTTTCGATGTAGCCCGTTCTACCGACGGAACAAATAAAGCGAATATCGATCTGTTCAGGGAGAAGATTGGATCTGATTTTTTAAAGTATGGAGCCGCTTATTATCCCTGGTTAAAAACTTCTGTAATAGATGCATCCGAAATTAATTTTACCAACCTGGATGCCTCCGTTAATCTGAACAACCTGTTGCCGGAGGCCCAGGCAAAGGATGTATTGACAAAGGGCCCGGGACGATTGAAACCACTTACCCAGGAAGAATATAATGCGATCCCAACTACAACAAAAAAAGAAGCGACGCTTGAGGCAGAGAATAAAAAAATAACGCCCGAAACAATCCGGCAAAACATTACCAACTATCACCAGTCATTAGTTGCCTGCAGTCCTTCCTACAAACAGATCATGGAGGAGTTAAGATCAAGGCTCAATTTGCTGCCACCCAGTTCGGCCATGGCAGGTATTTATACATTGGTTGATACTGCCAGAGGGGTATGGAAATCACCGGCCAACGTATCTGTTGGAAGCGTAAACGCACCGGAAGTAAATATTTCCGGACCGGAGCAGGAGACCCTCAATGTAGATCCGGTATCAGGTAAATCAATCAATATCATCCGTGCCTTCCCCGGCATTGGTACACTGGTTTGGGGTGCAAGAACATTGGATGGCAACAGCCAGGATTGGCGGTATATCAATGTAAGAAGAACCCTGATTATGATTGAACAATCGCTGAAGCTGGCAACCCGTGCGTATGTATTTGAGCCCAATGATTCCGGTACCTGGGTAACCCTGCAAAGCATGATGAATAACTTCCTGTTAAATTTATGGAAACAGGGTGCATTGGCCGGAGCTGCACCGGCACAGGCTTACAGCGTTCAGGTTGGGTTGGGAGTTACGATGACGCCCAATGATATACTGGATGGAGTGTTAAGAATAACCGTTCTGATCGCCATCGTACGCCCTGCTGAGTTTATTGAAATAACCTTCCAGCAGCAACAACAGCAATCCTAAACGGTTACCCGGTTTTTTAAATCATCACATTAACTAATTTATTTAAAAATATTTTATGGCAGACGAAACAGGCAAAGAGCAATCGAAAACCACATGGCCGCTGGTAAAATTTGCATTCAATGTAAAAATTGGCGAAACAGAAATTCTATTCCAGGAAGTTACCGGCCTTAATGCAGAAACCCAGGTAATTGAATACCGGGCAGGCAGCAGTAAAACTTTTTCAACGGTTAAAATGCCGGGGATTAAAAAGTACGGAAATGTTACCCTGAAGAAAGGCATATTTAAAGATGATAAAGCATTATGGCAAATGTACAACCTGGTGGTGATGAATACTTTTGAAAGGAAGACCGTTACAATCAGTTTGCTGGATGAAAAATCGGGTGTGGCCATGTCCTGGACACTTACCAATGCCTTCCCTTGCAAGATGACCGTAACTGATATGAAATCGGATGCAAATGAACCGGCAGTGGAAACCATGGAACTGGCACATGAAGGATTATCCCTCGTTGGTGCTGATAAATAATTTACCTGGCGGGTGTATTTCAAATGGTCTATCTGGCCGGTGGGCAGCAGTGGTGGGCAGTGTCTCCACCGCCCACAGGCACAAGGGACAGCGACAATTTGAAATACACCCTGCCCGATTTTCTTAAACTAACTACCAGGTAAACCAGTTCCTATGCCGGATAATATATATCCTCTTGCCGCTTTTTATTTTAAAGTTAAAGTAGAGGGGTTTGATGAAGAAATTGGTTTCCAGGAAGCCGGGGGGATATCAGTGGAGATACCAACAGAACAGGTGAAAGAAGGCGGATTGAATGAGTATGTTCATAAATTGCCCAAGGAAATTAAGTATAATAATCTTGTGTTAAAGAGGGGTCTAATGAAGGCATCCCCTCTAATGACGGACTGGATTATTAAGGCGGTGGAAGAGTTTACATTTTCACCCAAAATGATAGAAGTGAGCCTGCTGGATAATAATGGCGATGTGTTGATTAACTGGGATTTTCAGAACGCTTACCCGGTAGCAGTGAAGATAGCCGATCTAAATGCGCAGGATGGTAAAATAGTAATTGAAACACTCGAATTTGCCTATAATTATTTCAAAAGAAAAAGCCTTTAAAGTATTATTTCAATCATGCCACTGGAAATAAGAGAACTGATCATAAAAGTAACGGTAAAAGAAAATAATAGCAATACCGCCGCTACCAATACAGAAGAATTATTGCTGGACATGAAGAACAGGATTGTAAAAGAGTGCATGGAAAAAATTTTATTAAAGCTCGAAAGGCAAAATGATCGTTAAGCTATGTCTCTTTCAAAAGTTACCATCACTTCATACGAAGACTCAAACTGTACAACGGAAATTCCCGATGGGGTGATCGAGGCATTTATTAATCCGGATAATTATTCAAGGTCTGTTAAAGTGAAGTACTCGCCCATGAAGACCATCAATGATCCGCAACCCACGCTCATTTTTACCGGTATCCAGGATGAGGCTTTAACACTGGGCAAAATAATTGTGGATGGAACCGGGGTGGTACCAAAGCCGAAGTCTTTTAAAGATGTAGACAGCTATGTGCAGAAATTCCAGGATACGGTGTGTAAATATATTGGCAAAACACACGGCACGCCTTATCTTAAAGTTACCTGGGGCAAACTTAGTTTTGTATGTGTTTGTAATTCATTTGATGTTAAATTCACCCTTTTTAATCCGGATGGTTCGCCGTTGCGTGCCGAAATTACCCTTGGTTTAACAAGTACGGAGGATTTTTCCACCAAAATAAAAGAAGCGGAAAGAAGTTCGCCCGACCTTACCCATTTGAGAATTGCCAAAGCAGGAGATACTTTACCACTGATGTGTTACCAGGTATATGGTAATAGCGCCTATTACCTGGATGTAGCCAGGAAAAACAAGCTGGATAGTGTGTTTGATATTAAGCCCGGTACACCTGTTTATTTTTATCCATTAAAAAAATGATCAATGCCTGCAGCATCTCCTTTTGATGATATTACAGATGCTTCTGTAAGAGTTACCGTAACTGTTAACGGTGCTGCATTAAAAGATGACTATGGTATTCAGTCAATTTTGGTGGTTCATGCAATCAATAAAATATCTTACGCAGAAATAGTGCTGAAGGGTGAAGTAGAAATTGAATCACAATCGATACCCATCACAGATAGTGATGATTTGAACCCGGGCAATACGATTTCTGTAACTGCAGGATATGGAGATTCGGGCGAAAAAAATATTTTCACGGGGCTTATAGTTAATCATGAAGTAGAGATTGATCCTGAAAATTATTTCTCCATTAAACTGTTGTGTAAGCATGCCGCTGTTGCGATGACCTACAATCAAAAGGAAGCGGAGTTTGCTGACAAAACGGATAGTGATATTATTTCAGCGATAGCCGGCAATTATGGAATAGGTGTTTCAGTAGATGCGGTTGCCGACCAGCAGGAAGGCTCATTTCAAAAAATGGCTACCGACTGGGACTTTATATTAACGCGGTGCGATTATAATGGATTTATTGTTTGTATGGATGATACCAGCGTTACTGTGGGGAAACCGGTTGTTGACGGAGCAGCCGTATTAAGAATTGCAGTGGGCGATTCCGTCATTTCATTTGAAGCAACCCTCAGTGCGGAGTACCAGCCGCCAACATTAAAAACTTCGTCCTGGGATTCCAAAACACAGGCATTGATCAGTTCATCTGCAAGCGAGCCTTCTCTTAACAGCCAGGGAAATCTAACGCCTAAAACTTTGTCGGGCAAACTTAGCCAAACGGAATTGAATTTGATTTCTGCAGCGCCACTGGATAGCGGGGAATTAAAAACCTGGGCGGATGGTGAATTGCTGCGGAAACGGTTAAGCGCCATCAAAGGGAAAGTGAAGTTTACGGGTAGTGCAAAAGTGAAGACGGGCAACCTGATTGAACTGGAAGGAGTGGGTAAAAAATTTGAAGGCAACGCCTTTGTATCCTCCGTTATGCATACCATCGACGATGGAGCCTGGACTACTACGGTGAAATTCGGGCTCGATTATAATCCCATTCATAAGAAAGCGGATTTTTCTTATGCGATGGCGGCAGGGCAAATGCCTGCCATATCCGGGTTACAGATTGCCACCGTAAAAAAACTAAGTGCCGATCCGAAATCGCAATTCAGGATACAGATATCATTGGCATCCAATGCAGAATCACAGGCAGGCTTATGGGCGAGGATGGCAAACTTTTACGCTTCCTCCTCCGTAGGGGTTGGTATTTGGCCCGAAGTAGGAGATGAAGTAGTAGTAGGGTTTTTGGAAAGTGACCCACGCTTTCCGGTAATACTGGGTTCGCTGTATAGTGAAAAAAATGCTTCACCCAACGAAGCAACAGATGAAAATAATATAAAATCCTTTACTACCAGGTCGAAAATGGTATTGTCATTTGATGATGAAAAGAAGATCATAAAATTAACAACCCCCGGTAATAATTCAATTACCATTAGTGATGACGACAAGGCAATTACCATTGCCGATCAGAATAATAATTCAATTAAATTATCTTCTGATGGTATTGTATTAAACAGTGCGAAGGATATCAATATAAAGGCAACCGGGAATATTGTGCTGGATGCCACCGGTAAGGTAACGATTGGTGCAAAGCAGGATGTAGCGGTAAACGGATTGAATGTAAGCAATGAAGCGCAGATCGGATTTACAGCAAAGGGGTCTGCTACTGCCGAACTATCTGCTTCCGGCCAAACCACGGTAAAGGGAGCAATTGTGATGATTAACTGAAGTATGCTTATTTATAAAATGTATGAAAGTAAAGCACGAATTTTTATGCACGAATTACACGAATTCCAAACAGGCATTTGAGTATTTCAAACTGTCTGAGGTTCATGTGGGCGATTATATGTAATTCAGCCGACGGACAATGCATTAATTCCTGTAATCTGATAGTTATCAGATAGAGGTTTATAATTCGTGTAATTTGTATTTTGTAATTCGTGTAACAGCGTTTTAAAATTCGTGTTATAAAAAAATAATCAACATGGGAATGATGGCTGCAAGACTGACTGACATGCATACCTGCCCGATGCAAACACCGGGCCTGCCGCCCATCCCGCATGTAGGCGGGCCAATAGTTGGGCCGGGAGCCCCCACCGTACTCATCGGCAATTTACCCGCTGCAGTATTAGGCGACTCACTGGTTTGTGTGGGTCCGCCAGATTCAATCATTAAGGGGTCGGCCACCGTTTTAATTTGTGGCAAACCCGCTGCCAGGATGGGAGATACAACAGCACATGGGGGCTCAATCGTTTTGGGCTTACCAACCGTTTTAATAGGAGGTTAAACTATGCAAAAAGATTTGATTTCATTTTTAGGTAATGGCTGGAGTTTTCCTCCGGCCTTTCATAAGTTTTCCCAATCGGTACAGATGGTATCCGCTATTGAGGATATTAAAGAAAGCATCAGGATCATCCTCGATACTTTCCCGGGAGAAAGAATCATGCAACCTGAGTTTGGATGTTATATCCGGCGGCTGGTGTTTGAGCGTAATGGAGAAAGCCTGCTCGTAAAAATCAACGAAGTAATATACCGGGCACTCCTGAATTTTGAGCCCCGGGTAAAATTTATTAATGCCGAAATAATGGAACAGGATTTTGAGAGCGGGCTATTGCGGATTTCCATTCATTTCTCCGTGATTATAACCAATACAAGGCATAATATTGTTTATCCGTTCTATTTTAGCGAAGGAACAAATGTATCACAATAACAACTACCAGGGAACGTATAAAACAACACAATGAAGAATGCCAGTTCATATAAAATGGATGGACTCAACCAGTTGGACCGGTATCCTGATTCATTGAAGCCAGGTTATTTTGAAGTAGAAGAGCGGGATGTAAATGACCTGCTTACCTATGCCGTAGAACTATCCAAACAATTTAAATATTTTACCCTTGATGATAAAGCGGATGGTACCTGGGAGGATTTTTTTTTAGCGGATGCAAATGTAATGATCCGCATTTTTTCAAAGTTTGATGTAAACAGGTTTATCCGGGTGTATGATTCACTCCGGAGCAGGCTGTTGGAGCATATTGAAGAATCGGATGAAAGGGAACTGTTGGGCGAATTTGAGCAGTTAATGAATTTTATACACCAGTTTACCGTTTCCCAGTTAATGATGCGGATGAATTTAAAAAGATTCGGGCATTCGGAACATTTTCTTGAACTGACAGCGTTTAAAAAAATTGTAACAGCCTTTGATGGTTATGGTATTGAACTGGAAAGTTTTATACCTTTTTATGAAGATGCCGCTAAAAAATTTGGCGATTCCATTTCTTTAAAACTACAGGTTGATCCGGTTCTTTATACCGGTGATTCCACCCGGCAGGAAGAGCCTGAATTTTTTGCGGGCGAAACCATCGCTGAAAAAATTGCAGACGCTTTGTCATTTATTGATAAGCTTTTTGAAAACCTGGGTGTTAATTATTTCCGCATCGCAGAAGCATCCCGCAACTACCTGGATAACCCTTCCGGGAAAGAAATTTCTTATCCTCCCCACCTCGGCTTGTTACTGGCATTTTTAGATTTATATCAAACTCTTGGCAAACAGTTAAACAGGTTTACACAAAAGCACCTTGATTTTTATTATAAGGAAGACCTCGGCATAAAACCCCGTATACCGGAACCCGACAAAGTACACCTGCTTTTTACAATCAATCCGTCAGTGAGGGACTTTGTTATAAAAAGGGGCGAACCGGTGCTGACCGGGTTAAAGGGGCAATCCTCACCCGAAATTTTTGCTGTTGATGAAGACATTACACTGCGTCATACAAAGGTGGTTGAACTAAAAACTATTTATAAAACCGGTGTTAAAAAGTTGCTGACAAAAAAGAAAGGACATGCAGATAACAGCGTAATTGAAATGAAGCTCTACTGTGCGGACAATCCTGTTGTGGAGCCGGCCGATTTTATTGCTAAAAAGAAGCGGATACTTTCATGGCCTGTTTTGGGGGAAGACCAAAATGACCTGGTAAAAAAAAGCCGGACAATGAAAGATGCGGATACCGGCTTATCTGTAGCATCACCACTATTTTATGCGGTTGATGGCAAAAGATCATTTACCATACAGTTTTATATCTGCAAAGCTTCTTATGGATTATTTGAGAATTTTATACAGCAATATGTAAAAGCTTACCAGGCCAATAGTGAACTGGACTGGCGTTTCAAAGGTATCAGCCGGGAGGTGATTGTGTATGATGTGTTGAACAATGCATTCAACATTAAAATAACCGGGCCGGTTGGCTGGATAGCAATCGATGATTACCGTGTAAGACTTGAAAAGGATGGGCTGAACTACTATTTCCAGATAGAATTTGAACTGGGGCATAAAGATCAGCCGGTACATGAATATGATGCCTTAATTCATGGTGCTGCTTTCAATGTTCAATGGCCAATGGTAAGCATATTCTTAAACAACAATGCATTTTTTCACCCGTATACTTTCCTGCAGCATATAAAGGTTAACAGGGTATCCATCAACACGAAGGTAGAAGGCAGTACCCGGGTGCAACTTCAAAATAATTTTGGAAAGGTAACCAATGCCAGCCCCTTTCATTTATTTGGTCCCCTGCCCGAACCGGGATCTTTTTTTGATATCAGGAATACCAATATTTTCAACCGGTTTACAAAAGATTTCAGTGTAAAAATAAGCTGGCTCGATCTTCCTAAAGTATTTGGCGGCTTTAATACCTATTACAAAGAATACCATAGTAATATTAAAAATGATTCATTTAAAGTAACGCTGAATGTGTTAACAAAGGATGTATACCAGGGAGAAGAATCACGGAAGGTGGTTTTGGATCTCTTTAAAATGAATGAGCAGTATCTCGATACCCAAACTGTATTTACCGATCCGGCCTTTGAGCGCTATGTATTTGATAATTCACCCTTGCTCAGCAAAGAAGAAATGATCAATACCGGTCAATTTGTTCCTGATGGAGCAGTAAGGATTGAACTGATCAAACCTGCTGATGCATTTGGCCACAAATTATATCCATCGGTTTTTCCAGCCGTTGTAATGCACAATTCGGGTGGATTGTTCGGTGGAATATTTAGAAAAAAATGGCCCATCCCCAATCAGCCATACGCTCCAAAAGTAAAGGCCGTTACAGTAGATTACGAGCTGGAATATTCAGAAGAATTAACTGCTCAAAAAAACAGTACCGATCAACACAGCCAGGTTTCACTGTTTCATTTCTTCCCTTTTGGATACCGGCAGGTTTATCCAAAAAACAATTCAAATGAAATCGATTTTATTCCCCCGGTTGATAGTAAAGCAAATTTGTATATCGGCCTCACCGAACTAAGGCCTGGTATGGAATTGAACCTGCTTTTTCAACTGGACGAGCATAATTTTTTGCCTGTTGAAAATAAAGAAGAGCCGGTACGCTGGCATTACCTTGTAAAAGATGAATGGATACCTCTTAAGGAAAGGGCTGTTTTAATGGATGATACTTACCAGTTTATTAATTCCGGTATTATCAAACTGGGCATACCAATGGATATCAGTACGGGAAGTACTATTTTAAATCCTTCCTTTTATTGGCTCAGGGCATCAAGTGATGGGTTTATACGTACCAGGGTAAAAGCAGTAATTGCCCAGGCTGTAACGGCTACAAGGATATTGTCACCTGCCGGCGAAACGCCCATGGATTTAAAATTGGAGCCCGGTTTATTAAAAGAATTTTCCAGGAAAATACCACAGGTTTTATCTGTTCAGCAACCCTTCCGTTCATTTGGTGGCCGGGTGAAGGAATCAGATAAAAGTTATTATACAAGGGTAAGTGGAATTTTAGGAAATAAGCAACGCCTTGTTACTGCTAAAGATATTGCAGAGAGTATTTTAGAACGCTTTCCGGATGAAGTGTATAAAGTAATTTGTTATAATGGATATGCCAGTCAATACAATTACCGGCCCGGCCCTGCATTACAGGTGGTGTTATTGCCGGTTATTGAGCACCTTACTTTTTTTAAAATAGCGGAACCAAAAGTAAAAATTTCTACTATCTACGATATCCATAAACATCTGAAGGGATTGGTTTCGCCGTTTTTTAAAAACCAGCTGGAAGTAAGAAACCCGGATTACGAAACCGTAAAAGTAGTTTGCAGTGTAATATTTAAATACAATCTGTCGGGAGAAAATACGGGCAGTTATATCCAGTTGTTAAATAATGATCTCCGTAAAATGATTTCTCCCTGGCTTTTTGAAAGCGGCATGGAGGTAATGACCGATGGCTATATTTACCCTTCTGAAATTTTGAATTTTATTAAAAAATGCAGCTATGTACAATACGTTACCGGGTTTACAATGCTTCATTTTTATAATTGCTTCAATACGTCAACCGGTAAAATGGAAGCAAGAATTGTTGACAGCAGTGCTATGAAATTAACACTCCTTAAAGTATACCTGCCGGGCGCTGTTTTTATCGCTGCAGAACACAATGATATTACACCCATTGAAAAGCCTGGTTACCTACCGGCGCCCAATACCGGTATTCAACGGCTGGTAATAGGTAGTGAATTTGTCATCAACGCCGTACATGATAAATCGGAATATATTGATAACAGGGATGAACAGGAAGCCCATGACAATGAAGAAATAGATATTTATTTTAAAACCAAACTGTAAAAAGATGTCTGCAAAAAATGGTGAAAATTCAAACGAAGAAACGCTTTTTCCAGGTAAGCGAAAGGAAGAACTGAAGGGGATATTTGTAAACGGCAGAATACCAAACGAAACCGATTTTGCCATATTAATTGATTCGATGGTGAATCAACTGGATGAGGGTTTTACCAAAGATGAAAACAAGGGATTCATTTTTATACCGTCGCCGGATAAAAATAAGATTCTCACATTTATGAAAGATGTTTCCGAAAAGCAATCTTTCTTTTCGTTTGAGAAAGATGAAAATAAATCTGTGAGAGAAACTAACGGATCACCTGTTTTAAAATACAAGGAGACCGCCACAGCACACAGGCCAGCAAACAATGGTTACTTAAGGTTAAACCCCGATGAAGAAAGCCATACGCTATCGTCTAAACAAAGAAGTTTTTATTTTCAAAAAAGCGGTGCGATGGGAATTGGGAAAACCTGTGATGATAATTTAAAAATGGAGGTAGCCGGCTTTTTTGCATCTGAGGGCAGGATAGGTTCATTTGAAGCGGATAAAATCCCGGAAGACAGTAGTGATAAAATCCCGGATAATGATGAAGTGAAATTACCGGGGCAGGTACCTGCCGATGGCAAATGGCATAAAATAGTTGGTGGCTTAAATAACTGCAATGCCTTTGAAATTATAGCCAGAACCGGGATGGAAGGCGAGGCAACCGGAAAATATGCCCTGCTTCATGCAATAGCACTATCCTGTTTTGGACGTTCCGGTGGCAGGATCAGAAAAACTTCTTCTTATTACGGCTCGTTCTGGCGGTTCTGGAACAGGATTACGCTTAAATGGCAGGGCACGGCTCCTGACTATTCTTTGTGGATAAAGACCTGTTCTTTTTATGGCAAAAAAGAAAAGATATTTTTCAGGATTACAAAATTGTGGGACGATGTATTGTTTACTGAGCCCGGCTATTATTATGATATCAATATGATCAAAACAAAAAAATAAATGATGCGGTATGATAATCCCGGGCAATAATGAGCACCTGATTGAAAAGGATGGAGGCATTGCTTCTGAATTATCTTATGCTGCCTTGCGGGATAAAGCCATTGAGCTTGTTCAAAAATATTCCGGTAATACCTGGACGGATTTTAATATTCACGATCCCGGTGTAACGATCATCGAAGCACTGTGTTTTGCGCTTTCTGACCTTGCCTACCGAACTAACTTTTCTATTGAGGACCTGCTTACAAATGAAGAGGGCTTGATTGACAGAAAGCAAAACAGCTTTTTTACCCGCAGCCAGATTCTTACAACTAAACCGGTAACCATTAACGATTACCGTAAACTGGTTATTGACCAGGTTTCGGGAATCAGCAACGCCTGGATTGAACCTGTTTCCTCATCTGTAAAAATGAACTACACAAAAGGACTATTCAGGGTATTGGTTCAGTTAAATATGAATATGCTGGAAGAGTACTTTACATTATCTGAAAAAGAGAAAACCGACATCGAAAACAAAGTATGTACAGCTGTTAAAGAGGTATTGCAGCAGAACCGGAATATTGGGGAAGATTTTGAAGAACCGGTATTGCTCAGGTCATCCGAAATTGATATTAAGGCTGATATTGTAATCGACCGGAGCGAAATTCCTGAGGAAATACTGGCAGAAATATACGCTGTAATATACAAAGCGCTCAATCCCGAATTGAAGTTTTACACAGAAAATGAAATGATTCAAAAGGGATATGCAACTGAAAATATATTTAACGGCCCGGTTCTTCAACATGGATTTATTTTGGATGAAGAACTGAACAGAAAAAGAGTGATGGAGATTGACGTTGCAGACCTTGTAAAGGTAATTGTTGAAGTAAAAGGGGTAATGCTGGTTCGCAGCCTTTCTCTTTTTGTAAACGGAAACCAGGTACTAAACAAAAATTACCAGCTTGATAAATACGAATTTCCCTATATCAATATGAGTAAAGAACCGCTGATCAACCTGTTTATTGAAAATGATAAAATTCCGGTAAAGCAATCGTTCTTTGAAAGCCTGCTGAAGAAGAAGCATCATTATAGCGGATTAAGATACATCATTGAACCAGCTGGCAGTACCGGGCAGTTTTTAAAGAAGGGAACCTACCGGAATGTTCAACGATATTTCTCTATACAACATCTCTTTCCGGCCATCTACAATTTATACGAAATTCCTCCGGATGTTGTTCGGAGAAATGAATCTGCAGATAAAGCGGGCAGTGCAAAGGCAAAGCAGTTAAAGGCATACCTGATGATATTTGAACAGGTGATTGCAAATTATTTGAGCCAGTTAGCCAATGCAGGAATGGTACTGTCGGCGCCCGGTAATCAACCCAATCCGAAAACGTATTTTTCCCAGCCATTATATGATATCCCCGGGGTGGCAAAAATCCTTGCTGCCTTTACTGCACCGGAAGACAACCGGTTTTCCATGGAATGGGAAAAGTTTACGCGGAATTTGGAAAATAGCTACCGCAAATTTTTGGATACAGAAATGGAAACGGAAGATGTTTATTACGACCGGAAAACCCGGGTGATCAATCACATGCTGGCAAGGTTTAACTACCATCCCAATAAATACCCGGTAGAATTATATGTAAGGCTCTACGGTTGGAAGAATAGTAATGACGGGAAAAAAGCATTACTGCAGTGGAAAGCTGGATTGTTG
>JANPIJ010000082.1:0-11222 GCA_031424955.1 Ferruginibacter sp.
ATAAAAGCGTAAAGTTTAGGTTTGAAAGCTGTTTCACTAATGAGGTCCCTTAAAGGGGCGATTTCCGGCTTGATTTAAACAGGGAGGAATTTGCGAATATATTTATTGCCAATTGGAGTTTTAATAATCAAGGCTATTCTTCCAAAATAGAAAAGAGTAGGTAAATCCCGGTGAGGGCAATGGCGAAATAAAAAAATAACAGAAGGGTTGACAATTAAGATTTGAGACCATATAGAAAATGAATAAAATAATTATGAGTAAAGACAGAAAAGAAAATGTAAAAAAAGCTTCAACGGCACAAACCGTAAAAGGAAAATTGGATATCAGCAGGAGCGGAATGGGGTATGTAATAGTAGAAGGGATGGATCAGGATATCGTGGTAAGGCCCAATGATTTTAACCATGCCTTTCACGGCGATACGGTAAGGGTACAAATTAGTAAGGACAGCGGAAGAGGCAGGCGTACAGAAGGCAAAGTGATAGATGTGGCGGAACGCCTGCGTACCACTTTTATTGGGAACCTGGAGTTAAATAAGAATGTTGCTTTTTTTGTAGCAGCATCAGAAAAACCGATCCCTGATTTTTATATTCCTGTTGAAAAATTAAATGGAGCCGTAAATGGCGACCGGGTAGTTGCCCGAATGGTTAAGTGGAATAAGACAGACCGGAAGCCGGAGGGGGAAATTGTGAGTATATTGAAGGCCGAAGATGTAAATGATGCGGCTATGAAGGAAATACTGATTGAGTCGGGCTTTCCGCTTTCCTTTGATAAAGTGGTGTTGGATGAAGCAATGAAACTCTCAGAAACGATTACCAGGGAAGAATTAAAGAAAAGAAAAGATTGCAGGGATATCCTCACGTTTACAATAGATCCGGTGGATGCGAAAGATTTTGACGATGCACTATCTATCCGGAATTTAGACAATGGTAATTATGAGATAGGGGTGCATATTGCGGACGTGAGCCACTTTGTAAAGCCCGATAGCATTTTAGATAAAGCGGCTTATGAAAGGGCCACCAGCGTTTATTTACCTGACAGGGTAAACCCAATGCTGCCTGAAAAAATCAGTAATGAGTTATGCTCACTAAGGCCAAATGAAGATAAGTATACGTTTTCGGTGATTTTCCAGATTACTAACCGGGGCGAAATAAAACATAAGTGGATCGGCAGAACGATCATTCATAGCAATCACCGGTTTACTTATGAAGATGCTCAACAAATAATTGAAACGGGTGATGGACCGCATGAGAAAGCGATTTTGTTATTAAACAAACTGGCAAAGCATTTCAGGAAAGAAAGATTTGATAATGGGGCAATCAATTTTTCATCGCAGGAAGTACGTTTTACACTGGATGAAAATGGCAAGCCGGTTGGGATTGTGATAAAGGAAAGCAAGGATGCACACAAGCTGGTGGAAGAGTTTATGTTGCTTGCCAACAGAACCATTGCAGAGTACGTTTCCAGGATAAAGAGCAATAAGGAACCGGTTCCCTTTCCCTACCGGATACATGCCACCCCGGATGATGAAAAATTAAAACCATTTGCGGCATTTGCCAAAAAATTCGGTTACACCTTTGATATTCATGATGAAGCGGCTGTTGCCCAATCGTTTAATAATTTATTGAAAGATGTGAGCGGTAAACCGGAGCAGCATGTGCTGGAACAATTGGGTATCCGTACCATGGCAAAGGCAATTTACACCTCAAAAAATATCGGGCATTACGGTTTGGGATTTGAACATTATTGTCATTTTACCTCACCCATACGCCGTTATCCGGATGTAATGGTACACCGGATATTGCAGGAATGCCTGGACAAGGAACTGAAGATAGATAAGAAGATGGAAGAGAAATGCAAGCATTGCAGCGATAAGGAACGCAAGGCAATGGAAGCAGAAAGGGCCGGCAATAAATACAAACAGGTTGAGTTTATGCGGGATTACCTGGGTGAAGAGTTTGACGGCATCATTAGCGGCGTAGCCGGCTTTGGATTTTTTGTTGAAACCGTTTTACATAAATGCGAAGGCATGGTAACCGTGAGAGATTTGAGTGAATTTGATGAATTTAAATTAGACGAAGCGGACTATGCATTGGTAGGTATTCGTACCGGTAAAAAATTCAGGATGGGGGATGCTGTAAAAATAAAAGTGGTGGCTGCCAATCTCGAAAAACGCCAGTTGGATTATCATTGGGTACAGGAGGAAGGTAAACCCGAATTAAACATCGCAAAATCAAAATCGGTTACAAAAAAGAAAAAATAATTATCAATCGCAGCCGCGGAGCATTTATATAGGTTCCGCGATGCTGCAATTAGCAGTTTACATTATGCACTCCTTTTTAGAGTTGTCAAAAATATTTGAACAAAAATTTAATACCCGGCATTTCCCTGCACATACACCCATGTTGTACGATGCGGCCCAATACATATTGCAATTGGGTGGCAAAAGAATCAGGCCCGTTGCTGTGTTAATGGGCAACGAGTTATTTGATGAAATTAACCCGGATGCGTACGAAGTAGCCACGGCCATTGAACTGTTTCATAATTTTAGTTTGATACACGATGATATCATGGACAAGGCACCCCTGCGAAGGGGAATGGAAACCGTGCATACCAGGTTCGGCGAATCAACCGCGTTGCTTGCAGGAGATGTAATGCTGGTGCAGAGTTATGAATACCTGAATAAGATAAAGCGGGATTATCTGCAACGGATTATTCACTTGTTTAATGAAACGGCAAAAGCAGTCTGTGAGGGGCAGCAGCTGGATATGGATTTCGAAAAAAGGGCGTCTGTTAGCCTGGATGAATATGTAAATATGATCAGCTTAAAAACCTCGGTATTGCTGGCAGCCAGTTTACAGTTAGGCGCCATATTGGGTGGTGCCGGAAAAGGCAACCAGCAGCACTTATACGAGTTTGGGAAAAACCTGGGCATCGCTTTCCAGGTGCAGGATGATTACCTGGATGCTTTTGGCGATCCGGATAAATTTGGTAAACAGGTGGGAGGCGATATCATCGCCAATAAGAAAACCTTCCTGATGATACATGCCATGGAAGTGGCATCCGGTGTTCAGCAAAAGGAACTGGAAACGTTAATGAATGATGCCGCGATAGATAAGATGGAAAAGGTAGATAAGGTATTAACCATTTTTAAAAATTGCAAAGTAGATGAATGGGCGAAGGAATTAAAGGAGAAATATTTACAAACCGCCATGCAGCAACTGGAAGATGTAGCGGTGCTCTCTGTTAGAAAAAAGCCTTTGACTGAGTTGGCGGAGTACCTGATAAAAAGAGAATCCTGAGAGCACAATGACATCATTCAAAGCGTGGTGTTTTTTATTGAACCAGCTTCAGAGCCATATTTGGACTTCATTGGCGACGCTCCATTCAACTATGAATCTTCGTTGTGCTTTTCCACCCATATAACATGATGCTGCGCTATAGTGGGGTTTTTACATCCCCGGCAATACAATCGTAAAACAACTTCCTTTACCCATTTCACTTTCTATCAGCAGGCTGCCATTAATTTTTTGCAATAACTCTTTCACTAAAAAAATACCCAGTCCGCTTCCCTTTTCGTTATTGGTGCCCCTGGTGCTATCCGTTTGGTTTTCGGACAATTGTTGCAACTGTTCGGCTGTCATACCAATGCCTTGATCTTTAATTGATAACAGGATCTGTTGATCCCTCTTTTCAGCCATTATTTCAATGGAAGTACCGGCCGGGCTGTATTTAATGGCATTGGTCAGCAAATTGCGTAAGGCGATTGTTAAAATCGTATGATCACCTATAGCAACCGATGGTCCAATATTATTTTCTATCCCCACGTTTTTCTGCTTAGCCTGTGCATCAACCGTATTCAGTACATCCTGCACACAATCTGCTACATTAACAGGCGTAATATTAACCCTTGTGTTCTTTATTTGCATATTTGCCCATACCAGCAAATTGTCCAGCATGTCGCAGGTTTGCATTACCGCCTGCATGGTTGTCTTTTTAAATAATTCCTTTTTATCTGCCGAAAGGGTAACATCATCCGCCAGCGAAAGATAGGAGCGCAGGGTTACCAGCGGGTTTCGGAGGTCGTGGCTGATGATACTAAATAGCCGGTCTTTTACCTGGTTCAATATTTCCAGTTCATTTTTCTGCTGATTGATCTGGATGTTTTTTTCCTGTAATAAGCGGTTGTTCTTTTTTATCCGGCTATAAAAAAAAGACAGTATGGCTAACAATAAAACAACCGCCAGGGCAATAATGATAAAAACATTCCGCTGATTTTTTTGACTGCTTACTTCTGCATCCTTTTTTACAATCTCCGCATTTTTTTTCTCCACCTGGTAATCTGCTTCCAACTGGGTCAGCTGGTTTTTATTATCAGCGGTAAACAGGCTGTCTTTTATATTATAATACTTTTTCAGAAAGGTGGACTGAAGCTCAAATTTTTTCATCCGTCCGTACATATCTGCCAGGTTATTATAATTTTCCATTTCAAGAAAGGGGCTGCCAGCCTGGATAGAAAATTTAATACTACTGTCAAAAGCCGCCTGGGCCTTTGCGTAATTCCCCGCCTGCGAATGAGTAGCTGCAATGTTATTGTAGATTGCACCGTAATTATCCACCGGCACGTCCATCGTTTTATAGGTTGTCAGCACACTATCAAAACATTGTAATGCCTTACCGGTTTCTTTAATGTGTTTATAGGTAAGGCCAATATTTCCCCACGCATTGGTTATTAAATAGTCATCTTTCAGCAGGCGTGCCAATCCAAGCGCTTTTTGTAAATAAATAACGGCAGAATCGTATTGTAACTGCTGATCAAAAGAGGTTCCCCGCTGCATATAAATACTGGCTAACTGAACACTGTCGTTTAAAGCCTCAATTAGTTTCAATGCCTGTGCAGAGTATTCGTTTGTTTTCTTAAAATTTTTATTTGCACTGTACACGTTTGCAATAGACATGTAGGCGTTCGAAAGGCGGAAGCTATCCTTTAATTGTTCATATATACGAACCGATTGAAGATAATTATCCAATGATTTATTAAAATCGCTTTTTACCAGCCAACAAAAAGCGATGCTGTAATAATCGTTGGCAACCAACAGCGGCCGTTTGAGTTTTTTAGCAATTTCCTGCGATTTTTCAAGGTAGCCAATGGCTTTGCCGGCATTGTTGTCGGTGTAATAATTTCCAATGCGCCGATAAATTTTCATTCGGCTACTATCAGCAGTTTCTTTGTCTAAGGCATTTAGTAAACTGTCTACCAGTTGATTGTTTTGTGCAAATGTAGCGGCGGAACTTACCATCAATAAAAAGAAGAGGATCAGTTGATGCATGAAAGAAAAGTATTTTAGATGAATCTTTTAATAGCGGCATTTCCCAATACAGATTGTACCACTGTTTCGGAATATGTTTTGCCAATATTCAATGTTATTTTATCCAGGTGGATGGTTAACGGATCGATTGTGGTAATTTTTTGTTTGTTAACCAGTTGGGTTCTTGAAATACGAATAAAGTGCGAAGCAGGTAGTTGTTGTTCCATGTTTTTCAGGCTTACCAATGCGATTTTTTTTTCACCGGTCTGTAAATAAATACTTACAAAATCACCCAGTGATTCTACATATAAAACATCGGAGTAGTTGATTCGGACAAAGCTGTTTTTTTCTTTAATAAAAAATGAATTATCTGCTGCCGGCTGAAAACCTTCCTGGCCGGCAAGCGTATGTTTCATCTCAATCATCAGCCGGGCCTTATCAATCGCCCTCATCAGTCTTTCGGGTGCTACGGGTTTTACCAGGTAATCAATGGCGTCCACTTCAAATGCATCCGAAGCGTAGTGTGTATGAGAAGAGATGAATATGATGATGGGTAATTGTGTGAGGCTCCTTGCCAGTTGAATGCCGCTCAATCCCGGCATTTCAACATCCAACAGTAATAGGTCGGGCATATTTAGCTGAAGGAGTGCTTTTGCTTCAAATGCCGTTTTGCAAATTCCAAGGCAATTTAAATCCGGTATTAACTGCAGGTGAATTTGTGTTAGCTCGCTGTAAACCAAGTCGTCATCTGCTAATATGTAGGATATTGATTTCGCCATAAGGTGGGTAAAAATAACTGATTTATCATAATTTAAAAAATTAGTCTACTGTTTAGATAGGTTAATCTACTTTACCTGATCATTTAGCTACCAGCGTTCCCCATGATCAATATTACTCATTATATTCGCATCGGTTTTTCATAGGATATTGGATTTTAAAACGGGGCAGAATTTCTATTCAGCCCCCATTTTTTAATTTAAAAACTAATAAGCGGGGCTGCGCAGGCTGGTTGTCTTTTCAAAACTGCCTGCAAACTCCTGATTAAACATTACGCGTTGGGTTAATAGTTTTATATAAAAAAAGGGCGAAACCTGTTATGGGTTTCGCCTTTTTAATTCAGTGCTTTAATTGTTATTGACTTTCGGCAAATTCTCTGCGAATAATATTCAAAGCGCCTCCGGCTTTAAACCACTCAATCTGCTGTTCATTATAGGTATGATTTACCTGGATGGTTTCATTGCTTCCATCTGCATGGTTGAGTACCAGTTGCAAAGGGGTATTGGGGGCAAACGTCATCAACCCTTCAATGTCAATGGTATCATCTTCCAGTATTTTATCGTAATCTTCTTTATTGGCAAAGGTGAGTCCAAGCATACCCTGCTTCTTTAGGTTGGTTTCATGTATCCGGGCAAATGATTTTACCAATACCGCACGAACTCCCAGGTGACGGGGCTCCATCGCAGCATGTTCCCTGGATGACCCTTCGCCATAGTTTTCATCACCTACCACAATGGTACCAATGCCGGCAGCTTTATAGGCTCTTTGCGTTTTTGGCACCGCGCCATATTCACCTGTTAACTGGTTTTTTACCAGGTCGGTTTTTTCATTAAAGAAATTCATTGCGCCAATCAGCATGTTATTACTGATATTATCGAGGTGCCCCCTAAATTTCAGCCATGGACCCGCCATACTGATATGGTCTGTTGTACATTTCCCCTTTGCCTTGATTAATAATTTTAAACCCTTTAAATCAGTTCCTTCCCAGGCGGCAAATGGATCCAGCAACTGTAGCCTTTTACTTTCCGGCGAAACCAATACCTGTACGCCGCTTCCATCTTCCGCAGGCGCCTGGTAACCGGCATCTTCCACATCAAATCCTTTGATTGGCAGTTCAAAACCTGTTGGGGCATCCAGCATTACATGTTCTCCTTTATCGTTGGTAAGTGTGTCCGTAAGTGGGTTAAATGAAAGGTCACCCGCAATGGCCATGGCGGTAACTATTTCGGGGCTGCCTACAAAGGCAAATGTATTGGGATTGCCATCCGCACGTTTGGCAAAGTTCCTGTTGAACGAATGTACAATGGTGTTTTTTTCTGCTTTTTCTGCTCCAACCCTTGCCCACATACCGATACAGGGGCCACAGGCATTTGCAAAAACAGTAGCGCCGATTTTGTCAAATACGCTTAAGAATCCGTCTCTTTCGATGGTATACCGTACCAGCTCGCTACCCGGCGTGATGGTGAACTCAGACTGTAGCTTTAAGCCTTTATCGGTTACCTGCTGTGCCAGGCTTACCGACCTGCTGATATCTTCATAAGATGAATTGGTACAACTTCCGATCAATCCTACTTCAATTTTGGTAGGCCAGCCATTGGCGGCGGCAGCAGCTTTCATTTGCGATATCGGTGTAGCTAAATCGGGTGTGAACGGTCCGTTTAAATGCGGCTCCAGTACATTAAGGTCTATTTCGATCACCTGGTCAAAATATAATTCCGGGTTTGCATAAACTTCCGCGTCGCCGGTTAAATGTGCGGCAATGGCGTCGGCGGCAGTTGCGATCTCTTCACGGCCGGTGGCTTTTAAATAGCGGCTCATACTCGGATCGTATCCAAAAGTAGAAGTAGTAGCACCAATTTCAGCACCCATATTGCAAATGGTTCCTTTTCCTGTGCAACTCATACTGGTAGCACCTTCACCAAAATATTCAACTACTGCACCAGTACCGCCTTTTACAGTAAGTACTCCAGCCACTTTTAATATTACATCTTTAGGAGCCGTCCATCCATTCAGTTTGCCGGTTAGTTTCACACCAATCAGTTTCGGCATTTTTAATTCCCATGCCAGTCCGGCCATTACATCACAGGCATCTGCACCGCCTACACCAATGGCAATCATTCCAAGTCCGCCCGCGTTCACGGTATGGCTATCTGTACCAATCATCATACCACCCGGGAATGCATAATTTTCCAACACTACCTGGTGAATAATGCCGGCTCCCGGTTTCCAGAAGCCGATTCCATATTTGTTACTTACCGAAGCTAAAAAATCATATACTTCACTACTCTCGTGTACCGCCCTGTCAAGATCGGTTTTGCTATTAATTTTCGCTTCTATTAAATGATCACAATGCACCGTACTCGGTACTGCTACCTTTGTTCTGCCGCTTTGCATAAATTGCAGCAGGGCCATTTGAGCTGTGGCATCCTGCATGGCCACACGGTCTGGTGCAAAATCCACATAACTCTTTCCTCTTTCAAAAGCTGTGGTAGCTTCTCCCTGCCAAAGGTGGGCATATAATATTTTTTCAGTAAGTGTTAAAGGTTTGCCGACAGCTTTACGGGCTGATTCAATGCGGCTGCCAAAGTTGGCGTAAACCTTTTTGATCATGTCAATGTCGAAGGCCATAATTTCAATTTGAAAATTAGATAATAGCTCAATTTGAAAATAAAAAGGGGCAAAATGCAATGAGAAATGGAAGTAGGTCAAATTTCTAATTTGCAATTTTTTTACATTTCCTAATTGATTTTGTGCGAATTTACAATAATTCAATTAAGCTTTTAAGGAAAATGAGATTTAATATACCCGTCAAATCATTATTTACCTGTAAATTAGCAGTATGAAAAATTTCAAGCATTTTATTGAATGGCATGTATTCGGTGTTTGCACTGCAATAGGTGAACGCTTTGGAATTGCTACCGGTATCATCCGAAAGAATTTTATTTATATATCTTTCATTACAATGGGATCGCCTGTTATTATCTACCTTTTTATTGCTTTTTGGATGAATATTAAAAGATACATTTTGAATGCCCGGCGCAATCCTTTACGATATCTTTAATGGTTTTAATTTGAGTTTTCACTCCCGTTTTATTCATCATCATGATTGTATTTAATATCAATCATACGAACTATAAAGTGCTGCTAAGTGACCTCGCTTCGGCATTGGGTATTCCCTTCACAGGCGATGACTACCTGTTATTAACACCTCCCGCAGGTAGCGGCATTATTAAAATATTGAGTTTATTTGATGAATTGCAGGTAATGCTGGCTGATGCATCTTTTTGCGAAAAATTAATCACTGCCAGGAGCCAATCCGCGGAGCGTTATTTTATTTTGCATTTTGATGATGTACACATTACAGATACCGCCAAATTTAAAGTAGACAATGAGGTATTGCAGAAATCAAATACGCGGCACGCAGTGGCCAGGCTTACCAGTAATATATTTGATAATACGGAAGAGATACCGGCCAATGTTCATATAAAATCGGTTAAGATTTTATTTACTGAGCATTGGTTGAAAAAATACCTTGGCTTAAGCAGTGAAGCGGAAGTGCTGCAAAAATACCTTGCATTAAAAACAGAAAGTTTTGATATTGAGAAGCTGGATGCTGAATACCTGGCACTAATGGAGAGTTTATGGAATGTACACAAAATGGAACCGCTGTATAATATTTTTCTTCAAAACAGGGTAACAATGCTTATGGAACGTTTTTTTACCCGGTTGTACGATAAAATAAATTTACTGAACGGGGGGTTTAAACTTACGAATGATGAGGTGGAGCGATTGATAAAGGTGGAACAATTACTGGTGAATGATTTTAGCGGCCCGCCTCCTACCATTGATGAATTTTCCCGGCTTGCCTCCATGAGCAGTACCAAACTTAAAAAAAGTTTTAAGAGTGTTTATGGCAATAGTATTTATGCCTATTACCAAAAAGAAAGAATGCAAAAAGCCCGGCAACTTTTAATGAGTAGTAAATACAATGTTAAGGAAACCGCCGCCGCGATTGGTTACCACAATTCTTCTAACTTTATAGAGGCATTTAAAAAGCAGTTTAATGTTTCTCCGGGTGAAATAATTGCTTCCTGATTTTTTTAATGAATCAGTATTCCAGTTACCATAAACTTTAGTAATAAACGTGTTTAATTTTTCTTATAAATATTGCGATCATGTAGCTTACCTGCACCAACTGGCTGCATTCATTGGCGTTGCCTTAAAAGAAAATGTATTGTATTTACCGCCGGAATTCGGATCAGGATACATCAAGGTAATTGAATTGCCCAATGGTTTGCAGGTACTCGTCAACGAATGTATTTTAAACCAGGGTGTATGTATTCACCGCGAAGCATCTGATGGAACGGAATATACCCTGCGTTTTGATGAGGTAAGAAATATGAATGCATTAACCTTGAAAATGGGAGAATGGATTCTTGAAGAAGATAACCAGGTTTATTCCGGGGCTTTTTTAACCAGTTCATTTCCCGTATTGGAATATACAACTACCGCAGGTACCGAAAGCAGGTGTGTAAATATTTATTTTACGGAAGAATGGTTTAATACTCATTTGGGATTGAGCCGAACAGATGGTCTTTTAACAAAGTATCTTTCATTAAACACTGCAACTTTTAATTTCGAAGTATTAAATATTGAATACCGGCAATTAATGGAAGAAATATTTTCTTTGAAAGAAGATCATCCTATTTATAAAAATGTATTGCAAAACAGGGTGATGCTCTTAATCGAAAATTTTTTAAGAAACCTGTACAACAGGTTAACCGTGCCTGGTAAAGAAATTACCTATGAAGAAAATGAAATAAAAAGAATGATGCAGGTAGAGTCTGTTTTGGTAAGAAACCTTTCGGTATCTCCGCCTGCTATACCTCACCTGGCCCGCCTCTCCATGATGAGTGAAACAAAGCTAAAAACACTTTTTAAAAAAGTGTATCACTATGCACCGTATGAATATTACCAGAAAAACAGGATGCTGAAGGCAAAATATCTTCTTAACACAAAGCATTATACTATAAAAGAAGTGGGCGTTCAATTAGGGTTTAAAAACCTTAGTAATTTTACGGTTGCATTTAAAAAAGAGTTTGGTATGCTTCCCAGCGATGTTTGAACATTAAAATAAGC
>JANPIJ010000083.1:0-7867 GCA_031424955.1 Ferruginibacter sp.
TAACACGTTCTACCATACGTTCTATATTACGTTTCTGACCCTGAAAAAGGCCCTTGAGATAGTGAATCGCATGTTGAACCTTACAATGCGTTCCTGCCTTAAAAACAGATACTAAAGAATTCGCATATTTTTTAAGCCGGGTGATTCGGCTGGTAACGATGGGATTCGCTCATGGTCTATATTTATAGGTGATATTTACATGACCGCAATTTCAGAAATTTACCCTGACCTAACAAAATGTTTTTTTGACTTGTCAAAGTAGAATTAACATGCCGTCTTTGAAAGAACAGGTTAATAGCTGGATTGATGAAGAATCAAAGTTTTTTGAAAATGACCATTCAATAGAAAAGGTAGAAAATGGCACTGGGCAAAATGAGTGTAAAATACATACTACCCTATCTGTTGCAAAGCTGGCTTTACTAATAAGGTTATTTGTAATTGATAAGATCATCATTAATAGAACGGTGGCACCAATGCTTCGGACCATGGCCAAACTTTTCATCACATTGCAAAGGGAAGAAATATCTTTTGGGAGCATGGAAACAAAATATCATGCGCCGGATAAAGCAACTATTAGTGCAGTAAGGGATATACTGTTTAAGTGGATATGTATTTTGGATAGGTTATGAGGAAAAATTTTTAATTATGGCGGTTGAGATTGTCTGGTCTATTCCTAATTTTGACAAGAATTGTTATTGATCTTACTTTAATCTTAACGAGTGAATATTCAGTCGGGAAGCGACTATTCAACCTGAAAAAATTTGTTAAGATTTTTTTAATATCCTAACACCGGTTGGGACAATTCGCGAGTCTTTTTCCATTTGGCAGAAATCTCTGAAATAGGTGTTGCTATCTCCATAAATACAGACATCAGCAAAGTATTGCAGCATACAAGCATGCCCGGAATAAAAACATAACTACGCTGTTACCACCAAATAATCATAACATGTATAGCATACATTTTTTATACCGCCTAATAACTCACAGATCTTGCTACCTTTAGAACTATAACCCTCTATATTCTGATTATTAAGGCTGTTTATATACTCACGTTTTACTTCATTGGCAGATTACCTTTCAACCTGGTTTTGGGACATGCATTATGATATGTTCCTGACTATATTTTAGCAAATGGTAAATAATGGCCATGGAATAAAAACTACCTTGTGTCTATGACAGCACTTATCGACTATATCCTGAAATTTGGTGATTTGAACACGCGCCAGACAGATCTCATTATGAGCAAGGTTACAATACTCGAACTTCATAAAGAGGAATATTTTTCTGAAGCAGGAAAAATTCCAAAACGGGCTGGATTTATTCTTGAGGGCATTTTCCGCTTTTGTTATTACAACAATAAGGGCCAGGAAATCACGAATTATTTTATTGATGAGAATAATTTTGTTGCGGACTATCCAAAATTTGAAGCAAATGTAGTGGCTACCGAATACGTGCAGGCGGTGACTGACTGTAAATTGCTCGTTTTTTCAAAGAAGGACTGGGACGATATCTCCAATACAATAGTGGGTTGGGACAAGATTGAAACCAAGATCGTCAATAAATGTTTTATAGAGACTATCGAAAGAAGAAGTCCGTTGGTTTCCGAGGATGCCACCACACGATACCTATCCTTTATTGAAAAATTTCCCATGCTGGTCAACCGGATTCCGCTTTCTTATATTGCTTCTTATCTGGGGATCACACAACAGTCATTGAGCAGGATCAGAAAAAATATCCGTTAAAATCGCTTTTTACCATTTGGTAAGTAACTTCCTTTTTTTAATCTCGACATTTGTATCATTAATTTAAACCAAAAAGAAAATGAGCAAAAAGATTGTATTAATTACAGGAACAAATAGTGGCTTTGGGTGGCTTACAGCCAATAGTGTTGCAGCCTTGGGACATAAGGTTTATGCGACAATGAGAGATACCGAAGGAAAGAATGCGGATAAAGCAAAAGCCTTGTCACAGGTAGAAAATATAACCGTATTGGATGTTGCACTAACTGATGAAACAAGTATTCAGAATGCTATGAACACCATCATAGCCACCGAGGGAACACTCGACGTATTGGTGAACAATGCAGGCCTTACCATGTTCGGTGTGGCTGAAAGCGCTACCGCTGCTGATTTGCAGCGAATGTTCGATGTCAATGTAATCGGCCCGTGGAGATTGATAAAATTGGCATTACCTTTCATGCGTAAAAAATCTGAAGGTTTGATCATCAATATATCGAGTGGATACGGAAGATTCTCATCTCCATTTTTTGCCGTGTATGGCGCTTCGAAGTTTGCTATGGAAGGTTTGAGTGAAGGGGCGCACTATGAATTAAGGCCATTGGGGGTCGATGTGGCAATTATCCAACCAGGCGGTCATCCCACTGAAATGTCCCAGAAAATCCAATATGGCTCTGACGCATCAGTTGCTGATGAATATCAGGCGATAGCTGACTATCCGGAAAAAATGTTCGCTGCCATGGGTCAAATGTTCGAGAACATAAAGCCAGATCCGCAGAATGTTGCAGATGCAGTGGTAAAGCTCATCAATCTACCAAAAGGACAAAGACCATTAAGAACAGTTGCGGACCCAAGCACCGGGGAAATGTTGGAGAAAGCCAATGAAGCTGTAAAGGTTGAGTATGCAAAAGTTCTAAAAGCCTATGGGATAGAAGGTCTTTTGGCATAGAAGATCTTTGTGTTTCGGTAGATTTCAAGGAACAGGAAGTTGAATGCCTGCCTGCCGTTAAGGCAAGGCTGGCTTCTATGTGTGCGGCTGGCATGCGTAATAACTATAAAGTGGAAGTCCCGGATGAGCGTTGCAGTACGTATTATTAGCCAATAGCAAGGGTGTCCGCTGCGAAGTGGAATCTGAAGGAAGCTGGCGGCAAACATTCGGACCTGCGAACAGAAACTGCATATAAGGCAGGGTAATGTGGGCGATGTTGCCAAACAAAAAGAAGCCCCAAACTGTATGGAAACACTACCATGTAAATGCAGAGGCAACGTGAATGGAAAGCGGATATGCTTACCCTGAGAGATCTGGTAATAATCTGGCGGCGGCAGGAGCGAATGTACAAGCAGAAAGGGGTGTTAGACAAAGTATAACATTTCGGTTTTATCAGAAGTCAGTGGAGATCATAGTAAGCCCAAAACGAGCCCCGGTAAACCGGGGAAGTCTCACAGTAGGGATGAAGGACTGGATGATAGAAAGGCGAAGAAATTAGAACGCATAAGGTAAAAGCAGCAACAACTGATTGAAGCAGTTCCTCTAAGGGCAAGCCTTCTATAAGCTTGACGAACAATATTGCCAACACTTCCATTTTGTCCGAAATATCAATAACCGTCGGGTCCACTTATTATGCTAGAGTTATAATTCTTCCAGACGTTTTAAAATCTCCCGGCTGATCACACATATCTTTTCTACGATAATCCTTAAACTGATATTGGCTGTAGTGCTTCTAATCAATTTGATTTATGAGCCTCCATATCTATTTCAATCAACAGTCCTGGTAAAGCCAGTCCTTTTACTTCAAGCCACGTCCCTGTAGGAAACTGTTTCTTATAAATAGAGTTGCGGTAGGTCGAAACTTTGATAAAGTCGGCCATGTTTGTAGTGAATACGTTTTCCACCACTACATCGTCAAAAGTGTAGCCGTAGTGTTTTAAAATCTTTTCTAAATCGCTGTAACAGTTTTTCATTTGTTGGTCTATATTACCAGCAGCCACTAATTTTCCCGCGTCATCCATACTAACTGCTCCGGATATTTTAAGGTCATTTCCAATTTTTACAGCATGGGAGTAACCAAAGTCTTTTTCTACTTTGGGGCGTAGGTTAAAGTAATTAAGTGTGTCTGTTTGTTTCGCCTTTGTTTCTTTTTCTGCTGTTGCCTTGTTACTTTCGGCGCTGTTGCAGCTAATAAGAAATAAAAAGCCAATTAAAAGGCTTGAAGCAAATAAAGATGTCTTTGTCATGGTTTTATTTTTTAGTTATGGAATAATTTAGGGTCTGACAGCAATACAGCCAACCGGGAATATATTAGTTTACCTGTGTAACAAACTCCAACGGGATATAATCATGCTCTGGCGTATGTGATTTTGTATTTTCCGGTTTTCTCCAGGAAGCATTGGCAGAGTCAAGGAAACTTTTTAGCAAGGAAGCGAATGCCCCGTCCTTGCCGTACAATGATTTACCTGGGCGTAGCTAAACTAAAGTTTTCTGTTTCAATAGCTCATAATCGAACTGTTCTTCTCCTTCCATAATAAATAAACTGTATCTAAAGTTAGTAATGTTAACTTTTGACACAGTTTATTGTACATCCTCCGTTGGGAAATAAATCAATTCCCCGCCCTAAGTGATCTGTTTTTGAAAAAGCAAATCAAATGTTCATCAAGATATAATTGAAAAATCCCAGATGCCTAATTGTATTTTACAAAGGTGGCAACGATCGTCTTTTTTTTAACGTCAGTTGTCGAAGAAGAAGTGGTGATAATGTTCTTTTTAGACTTTTTAGTGACCACGCCTAAACCAGATTGCTGGGTAGACACCACTTCTTCAGTAAGTTTCATGATCACGCCATCCGCACCCCGGGCCTTGCCCATCTCTATCACTTTTTGCTGAGCGGATTCAAGTGACCTGAATCCCTGGTCCATATTTGAAGTACCCATGGTTGTGTGTGCTTTTTTAACATCACCAGCGTCTAAATAAACATCTACGTTCTGGGTTGGAGAGTAGGTTTTCCCAAAATAAGATGGTGCGCATGAAGATAACAGTCCTATAATAAACAGGATTCCGGTTAGTTGAATTAATGTTGACTTTTTCATTTTGTTTGTTTTCTTTGTTTGTTTTTTAATTGTGTTTTAATTGTGTTTTTTAATTTGAAAGCGCTAAAAAAGATCAGTCTGTTTTTGGAGGGTCTGTTTTATTGGTGATGACTTTTTCGCGTAAGTATTGCATAAGGCCATCACGATACGTTTGGCCAATCGGAATATACTCCTTCGTAAATTCCAGATTTACCATATTGCCGTTGATCATGATGATGTATGGGATCGCAATCATGAATGATTTATGGATGCGAAAAAAACGGTCTCCGGGTAATCGTTCTTCTAAACCACCGATACTGAGTAATGCAATAACTGGCTCACCATCGCGGATATGAAAGCGCACATAATTTCTCATTCCTTCAATGTAAATTATGTCGTTGATCTTAACCTTTAATAATTTTCCTTTAGACTCTGTTTTCACCAGGATAAAATCATCGGTTTCTTTTCCCGGAGCAAGAATAATATCCTGCGCCCGCTGCGCTGCTTTAAAGAACCTGGAGAAAACTATCGGCTTTAAAAGATAATCCACTACGTTGCGGTCAAATCCTTCAAGGGCATAATCTCTGAAAGCTGTAGTCAGGATTACCTTACATTTTCCGTTCAATAGCTGCATAAATTCGAATCCGGTCATTCCCGGCATTTGAATATCCAGGAAAAGCAGGTCTATATCCCCGGCGTTCAGCAGTTGCAATGCTTTGAATGGATCCGTGGCGGAGCCCACCAGTTTCAAAAAAGGTGTTTGTTCAATATGCAATGTTAGTAGTTCTATTGCATGTTCTTCATCGTCCAGAATAATACAATTTATCATGATTTTACAGGTTAATGTTTATTTCAGTTAAATAAGTTTGCTCATCTTGTTTGACGACAAATGTTTGTTTGGAACCATGCATCAGTTGTAAGCGCTGCTGTACATTGCATAATCCAATCCCATGCGAAGGCTCTTTAGTACACTTTTTCTTTTTGTTGCTGACCGTAAAAGAGATGTTGCTTCGGGTAATTTTCAACCGGATCCTGACCTTGTTTTTTTCATCGTTCAGTTCGCCGTGTTTAAAAGCATTTTCAACCAGGGTAATGAGTGCCAAAGTGGGTACGTAAGCACTGACTGATACATTATCTCCGTACTGTTCTATCTCCTCCTCATATTCAACATTCAGTTTATTGTTAAAACGGATCCGGTTCATCTCGATCACTTTTTTCATGTGCGTAATTTCGAGCGCCAGTGGCACCCTGCCGAAATCATCCCACTCTTCAAGGGCATAACTCATAATTTCCGAAAGCAGGTGTACTGCATGGGCAGCTTCCGGATTTTGCCTCACGGTTTTTGTATAAATAAAACTCAGCGAATTAAACAGGAAATGAGGATTGATCTGGTATCTGATAGCCGAAAGCTCTGCATTTAATTTTTGCTTTTCCAGTTCGCCTTCCCGCTTAAGTGCATCATTTGATTCTATCCAGGTGGCTATAAAAACAGATACAATGGCCATTAAAAAATCCAAAACAAGATTAGATATAAAATAGAAGGTCAATGAAACATTCGCCCTTGTAGTGGGTGGCGGTCCACCTATTTTAAAATCCCAGATGTATTCGTAAGCGGTTAGCAGTAATAGAAACAATAAGTATTTAATCAGCACTATATGCCGCTTTTCACCCCTGATCAAAGGAAAAGCCAGCATGTAGATCAGGATGTAATAAGTTATAGCACCTTTTATAATGGTATGTACTACCCCTCCATAAAGCTGGTTTACCGACCCATATTGTTTGATGGTGGCATCCAATCCCTGAAGAGTAATAAGGCACACAATGACAGCTAACGACCAAATGGTGTAAATACCCAGGATCAAGAATATTGGTTTCCAATCCTTCTTTATTGATGGTATCATGTTGATTTCCGGTTTTATATTATTGATTAGTTGCATGCTGGCAGTTCAATTTTAATGTAAATGTTGTTTTAATGTTGTTTTATTACTTAGTCCAAATTTTCAGCCAGAAACTTCCATGTTACCTGGATGCTAAGCGACTGATCAGCGGAGATGGTTGCGCATAGTCAATAATGGGCAGTTTAAATTTTTCTATCGGGGGTGCTGATGTTTGCAGGTAGTAATTTTGAATACTCAAACTATCTCTACGGGTATTTTTCTTAAGTTTAACAGACCCTTGTTCTTCACCTTTGCCATCTGAAGATAGATGCAAAGTTCCATTCAGATTAAAAACGGGTACTCCGCCAACACCTTCCAGTTGAACGATGCATTGTTTCAGCGAAGGCATCCAGGTGAAAAGATAACCTTGTTTGTCAAGGCTCACCAGCAGCTTGCCTGTGGGGTCAAACCCTAACCAGACGATCTCGGCACTGTGCGCATTGATCTCAATCAGTACCACATCTTTTTTAATATCCCTGATCTGGATATTATTTTTAATACTAACGCTTGCAGCCTGATCTGGAATTGCCGGATTAAAAGTGAGCAACCGCAGGGCAGTTTTTTGCCAGTACTTCTTGTTTTCTGTCAGATTCGGGGTATGAAGGGTATGGATGTTAGCGCTTTCACAAAAACCTAATAATAAGCCAGATGCCTCAATGGTTAAATCATGTGCTGAAAAGGAGAGACTGGCATCCGCAATTTTTCCCCATGACTTTGTGTTGTAGGAAGAAAGCGTGGTCTTGAATAAAGACCTGGAATGCAGCAGGTAAAGCGCTTCTTCCGGCCAGCTGAATACAGCTTCTTCAGTTAAAACGGGCAGGGAGGCGGTTAGGATCGCTGTATCTTTGTACACCAAATAGAGATTGGTGAGCGAACCTTTTCCGGAGGTGATCAAAAAATCACCCGAAGCGCTAAATTTCAGGAAATGAGATGCACTACCCTTTTTAACCGGTATCTTAAACTTAAGCTTATTATTAACCAGTTCTTTAAACAAAAGCGTGTCAGCCGAAACAGTTACGGACAAGTTTTTAGCCGGATTAATATATTCCTGTCCATGCACCAGTTGTGCAACCAGGAACAAAGTAAACGGAAGTACTGTTGTATAATTTAAAAAGAATTTCATTATTTAAA
>JANPIJ010000084.1:0-41738 GCA_031424955.1 Ferruginibacter sp.
CAAAGAGATTGGGATACCAGGCTAAGTGTAACTCCTCTTTTTAAAAACATAAAAAGAGAAGGGATTTATTTATGAATGATTATAAAGGAGAATACATAGCGTATCGTATTGAAAAATCCGACCAAGCTTATTTAGATGCGAAATTATTGGCATCTAAAGAAAGTTGGAACGCATCCATTAATCGACTTTATTATTCATGCTATTATATCGTTTCTGCACTTGCCTTACAAAATGACATTCAAACACAAACACATGCCGGGCTAAGAAGCCAGTTCAATCTTCACTACATTAAAACCAAAAAAGTCTCAATTGAGATGGGGAAATTATACGCTGACTTAATTGATTCGCGTCAAAAAGGCGATTATGGCGATTTATATGATTTTGACAAAGAAACCGTTGAGAGCTTAATTGCACCCGTTGGTGAATTCATTTCGGTATTAAAAGAATTGATAACCTCTCATTAGTATATTTCCTGTACTTATTCATCGCTAAAGGATGAATTTTTAATACACCCCGCTGCGTACTACCTTCTTTCCCTATATTTATATCCCAAAATATTTTTGAATGATAAAAAAATTAACTGCGTCTGTTGGTTGCTGTTTGATGTTTGTTGCCGGTACAATGGCTCAAACGGATTATAGTAATTACAATCAGCAATCAGCCAGGCTTGATGTACTGGGCAAAAATTACCCGCAATTATTAAAAATAAAGTCCATTACTAAAACAGTGAGCGGCAAAGATGTCTGGATGCTAACAATTGGTAATGGAAACACATCGATGAAACCAGGTATTGCTGTGGTGGGTGGCGTAGAAGGCAATCATCTGCTCGGCACCGAATTAGCCATTGGCTTTGCCGAAAAATTAATGCAGGGAAGCGCTACTGACAGCATTAAAAACTTACTGGATAAAACTACTTTTTATGTATTTCCCAATATGAGTCCTGATGCGATGGAACAATATTTTGCGTCATTAAAATATGAACGACAGGGTAATGCGACACAAACGGACGATGACCGGGATGGTAAATTAGATGAAGACGGATTTGATGACCTTGACCGGAATGGTAAGATCACATTCATACGCATTGAATCGCCGGTGGGTGATTACAGGATCAACCCGGAGGAGAACAGAAGCCTGGTTAAAGCAGACATCACAAAAGGCGAAAAAGGAAAATATCTTTTAATGGCGGAGGGGATCGATAATGACAAAGACGGTAAATTTAACGAAGATGGGGAAGGGGGCATTTGGTTCAATAAAAACCTGAGTTTCAACCATCCTTCCTTTACCCGTGGTTCGGGAGAATTTTCCGTTTCTGAAAATGAAACAAGGGCCCTGCTGGATAATTTATTCCAGTTGTTTAATGTTTATGCCGTGGTGAGTTTTTCCGGCAATAATAATTTATCTGCTCCCCTTATTTTTAATGCTGCAAATGCATCCAGCCGTATTGTAAGTGGATGGCTGGAGCCTGATATCAAAGTGAACAACATGGTATCTGACCTGTATAATAAATCCGCCAACATGAAGGACGCACCAAAAAGCAGTCCTGCCGGTGGCGACCTGTTATCCTGGGGATACTTTCATTATGGCCGCTTTAGTTTTAGTACACCGGGCTGGTTTGTTCCAAAGGCTGTTGGAGATACAAGTAAGAAAGCCCCTGTTGATTCTACTAAAAAGATGGATACGGTTAAAAAAGAGAAACCATTTGTGGTGGAGGATGCCACTGCCAGCTATTTACGCTGGGAAGGCAGGCAAGGGATAGCGCCTTCCTTCACCGAATGGAAGAAAATAGAACATCCGGATTTCCCCGGCCAAACGGTTGAAGTGGGCGGCATCGATCCCTTCGTGTTAATGAATCCCCCGTTTAAAATGGTATCGGAAATAACAGCTAAGCATACTACTTTCTTAATAAAATTGGCAGCCCTTCAACCTGAAATAGACATTGTAAATGTAAAGACGGAGAAAATTGGCGGGGGCATTTCACGTATCACCGCATCTGTTATCAACAAGGGAGCATTGCCATCGCATTCAAAACTGGGGGAACGTACTTACTGGGTGAAGCGCATCAATGTGAAGCTAAATGTATCAAACAACCAATCCGTTATCAGCGGCAAAAAAATACAGTTGTTAAATTCGCTGGAAGGATATAGCACAAAAGAATTGAGCTGGCTGGTAAAAGGATCGGGAACAGTTGTGCTGGAAGCAGGAAGCCCAACAACGGGAAGCAGGAAAATAGCAATCAGCCTGTGATGGGTAATAGGCAATGGGCAAGGGGCAATAGGCAATGGTCAATGGGCAATGGGCAATGGTCAATGGGCAATGGTCAATGGGCAATGGTCAATGAGCAAAAGGCAATGGTAAATAGGCAATATTTCACGGGAAAGTAGTGATTAATCCTTTCCCATTGTCGATTCACCATTCACCATTCACCATTGACCATTCACGAATATTCAATATGTCAAAAAAAATATTATGATAAGATCAGTCAGGATTTTTCTTTTCATCGCTTTAGTTTCTGCTTCCGGTTTGGTGGTTGCTCAAAGCGCAGAACAAATTTACAAGGCAGCGGGGTCGCCGGTAAATCCAAGAGTATCCATTAGCTGGAACCGGTACAACGATCACGCAGGCATCACCGATATTCTAAAAAAGATTGCGAAGGCTTATCCCGGTCTTGCCAGGGTAGAATCGATCGGTAAATCATACGAGGGACGGGATCTTTGGTGTATTGCCATTACTGACTATTCAAAAGGAGAGGCATCCAAAAAGCCGGGTATGTACATCGATGGAAATATTCATTCCAATGAAACACAGGGCAGTGAGTTTGCCATGTACACCGCCTGGTATTTAACGGAAAATTTTAATGACAACAGCTTCATCAAAGAACTGCTGGCCGATAAAATATTTTACATTGTTCCTTCTATTAACCCCGATGCACGGGATGCATTTTTTAAAAAACCAAATAATGCCAACTCGCCCCGTTCCGGTACGGTACCCGTGGATAACGATATGGATGGAGCCATTGATGAAGATGGCTATGATGACCTGGACGGCGATGGCAATATTGTACAGATGCGCCGCAAAACTTCCAATGGCCGTTACCGTATTGATCCCACTAATCCAAACCGTATGATCGCAGTGGGAGCCGATGAAAAAGGCGACTACGAATTGCTTGGCCTGGAAGGTATTGACAACGACGGCGATGGAACAGTGAATGAAGACGGAGCGCAATTTGAATACGATCCCAACCGCGACTGGGGCTGGAACTGGCAACCCAATAATGTGCAGAACGGGGCTTATAAATACCCGTTCTCCTTACCCGAAAACCGGGCGGTGATGGAGTTTGTAATGAAGCATCCAAATATTGCAGCCGGGCAGTCCTTTCACAATGCCGGTGGTATGATTCTTCGTGGACCCGGTGGCGCCGAAGATGTAGGTACTTACAATGCTGCCGATGTGCAGGTATATGATGTACTGGGAAAAAAGGGCGAGGAGATTATCCCCGGCTATAAATACCTGGTAGTTTACAAGGATCTTTATTCAGCTTATGGCGGCGAACTGGATTGGTTTTATGGCGGCCGCGGAATTTATACTTTCTCAAATGAATTGTGGACACCATACCAGCTGTTTAATTCCGATGCTACCCGGGAAGCAAATGATGAAACTACGTTTAAGTTTGACCGATACCTATTATTCAAAGATGCCTTTGTAGAATGGCATACCTATAATCATCCGCAGTTTGGTAAAATAGAAATCGGCGGTTTTAAAAAGAATTTCACCCGCATGCACCCCGGATTTTTACTGGAGAGTGATGCGCACCGCAATATGGCGTTTACCGTGTACCATGCCTATCACACGCCGAAGCCGGTTATAGACACCATTATGGAGAAAGAACTGGGCGATGGTTTGACAGAAGTAACCGCAGTAATTGGTAACAAACGACTGATGCCCACACACTCCAGCCAGGACCTGAAATTTAAAATTGAACGCCCCGATTTTATTACATTGACTGGTGCCAAAGTAATAGCCGGTATGACGGTAGATAATCGCAACCCTGCCGCTACTGTTGAACAGAAAAATAATCCGCAAACCATTGAAGTGGATAATATTCCCGGCCTTGCCCAGGTAACCGTTCGCTGGATCATACAGGGAAACGCGAAATATACCATTACCGTGGATAGTAAAAAGGGGGGGATTGCCAGCATGTCAAAATGATAAAAGTAATGCGGCTTTTCGTTCTTAGTAAACATCTGCATAATAGTTATTTTCAAATTGAAAGGTCAATAGGGTTGTTTGGTTATTCAGTTGATAAAATCAAAATGAAAAACTACTAAAGTAAAAACCAACCTGCTTTCCCAATATCATTTGGCTAAATTATAAGATTTTATTTTTAAGGATTAATGTAAGTTTGCCGTTCACAGGCAACTGTAAATATCATTCAATGAACTTCAAAGCATCTTTTTTACCATACGGTCAAACCGGGTATTTCTCAAAAATCATTCTGGATTATCTTAAACAGGCCTCTTTAATACAACCATATTATACACACCCGGTTTCTATCGCCGGAATAAAAGCTTCCATAGCAGAGCGCCAAAAATTTAATACCGACAGGAACCTGCTGGTATCAGTGTTGAAAAAGCAGTATGCTTCAGTTGTAGCCAGCAAAACTGTTTCCGGGAATATTGAATTACTACAAAACGAAAATACATTTACCATTTGCACGGCTCACCAGCCCAATATATTTACCGGCCCATTGTATTTTATTTACAAAATATTGCATGTGGTAAAACTTGCTGAGCAGTTGAAAGTACAGTTGCCGGAAAATAACATTGTGCCCGTTTATTATATGGGTAGCGAAGATGCTGATTTGGATGAGCTGGGCCATATTTTCATTGATGGAGAAAAGTACGAATGGAAAACCAGCCAGACCGGTGCTGTAGGAAGAATGACGGTTGACAAGGACCTGGTGAAAATGCTGGACGAACTCAGTGGCCGGTTATTGGTGTATTCTTTTGGGGCTGAAATTATCGGCCTGATGAAGGAATGCTACAAGGAAGGGGTGACCATTGAGCAGGCGACCTTTCAATTGGTGAATCAGTTGTTTGCTGATTTTGGAGTGATCGTACTGTTGCCTGATAATGCGTCATTAAAATCCGCTTTCATCCCGGTAATTGAAAAGGAATTGTTTGGTGAATTTTCACATACCCTGGTGCAGGAAACAGTCTCCTCATTTCCGGCCGATTATAAGGTTCAGGCAAGTGGCAGGGAACTGAATATGTTTTACCTGAAAGAGGACAGGCGGGACAGAATTGAAATGGAGAATGGAGAATGGATAGTAGTAAATACCAGCCTGAAGTTTACAAAGGAAGAAATGATCAGTGAGCTAAACCAGCACCCCGAACGGTTTAGCCCCAATGTAATTCTGCGGCCTGTTTTCCAGGAATGGTTATTGCCCAATATTGCGTTTATTGGTGGCGGAGGGGAGGTTGCTTACTGGTTGCAATTGAAAAAAGTGTTTGAAGCAGTACGGGCGCCTTACCCCTTATTGATTGTCCGGAATTCGTTTATGTTTATCAGCGAAGAGGTGCAGGCGTTGATTGATAAACTGCAGTTCAGGAATGAAGCACTGTTTCAATCCGAAATGGAACTCTTCAATCAATTGGTAAAAAGAGACAGCCAGCTACAGTTGAATCTTGAACAGGAGCAACAGGAGTTAATTAATTTTTACGAACAGCTCAAAATAATTACCGGTAAAATTGACATCACTTTGCAGCGGCATACAGCAACACTTCAAACCCAGGCTTTAAAAAAAATAGCGTCGCTGGAAAAGAAAATGCTGCGGGCTGAAAAGAGAAAATTTGAGGCACAGCAAAGACAGTTGAAGAAAATAAAAGCACAGTTGTTTCCCAATAATAACCTCCAGGAAAGGGTAGATAACCTGATGCCTTATTATGCAAAATGGGGAAAGGCTTTTATCAGGATGATCTACGAACACTCAAATGGGCTGGAGCAGGAGTTTGGGATATTAACACCAGCCTCTGATGATGCAATCTTAAAACAGCAATAAATATTTTTCATCTATGATACTGAGGGATGGTTACTTTTCCAAGGCGAGTCTCTGCTATTAGACTATTCAAATAAAACAACTCTTTGCGGCAGGACTCGCCGTCAATCAGATGCGACCAACATGTGAATGTATAACAAAAGGCTATGAAGCAGGCTATCCGAAGAACTCTCCCCCGCGGCGGAGACCGGGATTATACTATCACCTTAACCAACCCCCTCAAATACTCCTCATCAAAACCTGCTCCCAATCCCGGAACATCCGGCACCGTTACTACTCCTTTACCGTCATAACTAATACCACCTGTTACCGGATCTGTATGAAACATTAAGGGAGTGTCGAAATCATAATATACAATTGCATCGCTGGCCAATGCCAGATGCGCCGCTGCAGTAAAAGCCAGCCTGCTTTCTAAAAATCCGCCCAACTGTATTTTTATTCCTTTTTCTTCAGCCAGCTCAACGATTTTCAGTGCTTTAAAAATACCCGATGATTTGCCGAGTTTGACATTGAAATAATCGCAGGCCCCCAGTACAATCAATCGCTTTGCATCATGATGATCACAACAGGATTCATCCGCCATAATTTTAATCGGGCTTTGTTTTCGAATAGCAGCCAGTTCCATATAATTCCATCTTGGTATGGGTTCTTCACAATGCTGAATATTATAGGGGGCCAGCTCATTTAAAATATGGATGGCTTCCGCTACTTCCCATCCCTGGTTGGCATCTATGCGTAGTGGAATGTCCATACCTACCGCTTCCCTTATCAGCCTGATCCGTTCCACATCTCTTTCATGACGCCCCAGTTTTACCTTTATTACCTGGAAACCATTTGCCCTTATCTTTATTGCATCCGCCGCCATTTTTTGTGGTTCATCAATACTTACGGTATAATCGGTAATGATCTCTTTGGTTTTGCTTCCACCCAAAAATGCATACAAAGGCTGGCCGGCATGTTGAGCGGCAATATCATACAAAGCCATATCAAAAGCGCTCTTGATACTGGTGTTGGCATATATTACGCTATCCATCGCTTTGTTGCAGGCTACAATATCCAGCGGATCTTTCCCCTTTAAAATTTTTGCCAGGTATTGCGCCACTACATAACACGTTTCCATGCTTTCCCCGTTGATCGTCATAAAGGGGCTGCATTCTCCATACCCAATCACCCCTTCGTTGGTATTGATTTTCACAATCACATTTTCAGCATGGGTCAATATTCCCAGTGAAATTTTAAAGGGTTCTTTTAGCGGGATAGGGGATTGGTAAATTTCGATGGAGACGATGGATAGCATAATGGGTTAATTCATTTTGTAGTTTCGATGCCTTTCGCCAGCGACGGTCTTTGGCAGGCAATTATTTATTTGCGGTTTTGCAAATATAAAGCGTCAAGGTAAACTTATTGGAAGTAGTTCAAACTGAACGGGGCAGATCAACCATCCACAGAAGCTGAAAACATTTTGGCATATTATTGAATATGCATAAGGCCTTCAAAAAATCAAATTGTGTCTGACACAGAGGGCAAAGACGTATTCGCCTTTCGTTTTCCTGCAAACTTCCGCATCATAACCTCCTGCACGGGGATATTTTCCAGCTTACTTTCCAGCCAGCTTATGATATCAAGGTAAATAAAGGCCCTTGTTTCAAAGGGGTTATTTTGCAGGGATTTTAATTTTATCAATAATTTTTCCAGTTCCGGTTTTATTTTCCTTACCGTTACATGAAAGGAGGAACGGATGAATTTAAAAATTTCTTCTTCCACCACGCTAAGGTTTTGCATCTTGGCCATAAAGCGGTAAACCGATTTTATCAGGTGGTCCAGTATGTCTTCGTTGCCCAGTTCATAATGGGCTATCAGGTGCAGCAGGCGGCTGTAGCATTGCAGGTCGGTCCGCAGGTCCATTTTCCAGTTAATGATCTTATTTAAATAGTCAATCGCCTTTTCGTGGTTGCCACTGCCAAAATACAGGCAGGCGATCTTGTAATAAAAAACCAGTACCCGGTGCCGGTCGAGGTATATCTCGTATTCTTTTAGTTTTTCTTCAATGCCGGGTATCAGTGTAAGCCCCTCTGTAAAACTCCCTTCAAGGAAATGTTTATTGAACAAGGATATGGTGCTATACACAAAGCATTGAATCCGGTTGTTTACATTGTTTTGTACCAGGTCGGTTTTACTGAATTGTTCAAATATGGCCAGGGTTTCCACCAGTTTTTTATGGTTGCCCAGATCAAAATGCGAGCCCATCAGGTTATGCATTCCTTTAATATAGTGGGCTGTTTCTATTTGCAGCATATAAGGTTCTTCCTCAAACAGGTTCACCCATTTTTGGGTATGCCGGTAGTATTGCAAAAAATCCTGCCGGATAAAGGCATTCCAGCAATAACATTGATAGAGGTACAAACGCTGATAGAAAGTGGTACATTCCGCTGTTTTGTATCCCAGCCTGCTGGTGAAAAATTGCTGTACGGCGATGGTTTCTTCTTCGTTCCTGCTATGGCCGTTTTTTATATACCAGCTATACAACTGCAGCGACAGGTTGGAAAGCTTCGATACCAGCGCCAGGTTTTCATTTACCTCCTCCGATTCCAGGCTTAAACGATCCGCCCTGTCCTGCATACTACGGGTAATATACAGCGCCTCAATCTTTTTTTCAAAAAATAACACCTGTTGCAGGTAGGTAAACTGGTTATATGTTTTGGCCTGTTCTTTCAACCGGTCCAGTATTTTCAGGCTTTGATAATAGAGGCCCTTATTGTACAAAATACGGGCATAATCCATCTGTTCATGTAATTGGATATCGATGCTTTCATCATTGATCAACCGCAGGCTACTCAATATTTGCTTATATAAATGGGCCTTCAGGTTACTCAGTTGCTGTTTTTTAATGCTTTCGTTTTTTTTCAGCAAAACCCCTTCGTCATAGCTTTCCATTTTATCGAGGGCGTCAAATAACTGTACGCTTTTTAGCTCATCCGAAGAAGAGTTTCGGGTAGCGTATAGCTTGAAATTGCGCTTTTCGCTTTTTTCAAGTGATTTGATAAGTTGAAATAATGGGTCTGTACTCCGGTTGGGCATCGTAATTTGATTTCTTTAAATTCCTTACTGGTTGCGGGTTTTAGCCAAAAACAAGTTGTTTATAAAACGTAATACCGGTTACAATTTGTTAATATAAACCAGCATTAAGCTATTATATTCGTAACTTAAAGGGGTAATATAAAATCGTGGTAAAACTTCTATACGAATTTAATTAACCTGTTTTTATCTAAATATACTATTTCTATGTCAGCTAACAAGATACACATTTTTGACACTACGCTCCGTGATGGCGAGCAGGTCCCCGGCTGTAAGCTCAACACCAATGAAAAGGTGGAACTGGCTTTAAAGCTGGAAGAATTAGGTGTAGATATCATAGAAGCGGGATTCCCCATATCGTCACCGGGCGATTTCAGTTCCGTAAACGAAATTTCAAAGATCATCACCAATGCAAGCGTTTGCGGGTTAACCAGAGCGGTACAAAAAGACATTGAAGTAGCTGCCGAAGCATTGAAATATGCAAGAAGGCCCAGGATTCATACCGGTATTGGCACATCTGATCTTCATATAAAAGCAAAATTCAATTCAACAAGGGAAGAAATTCTGCAAAGAGCTATACAATGTGTAAAATGGGCTAAGAACTTTGTGGATGATGTGGAGTTTTATGCAGAAGATGCCGGCCGGACTGATAATGAGTATTTGGCGAGAGTGATAGAAGCGGTCATTAAGGCAGGTGCTACCGTGGTGAATATTCCGGATACAACCGGGTACTGCCTGCCTCACCAATACGGGGAAAAAATAGCGTTCCTGGTAAATAATGTACCTAATATAGATAAAGCCATTATATCCTGCCATTGTCACAATGACCTCGGATTGGCCACGGCCAATTCTATTGCAGGGATCATTAATGGCGCCCGGCAAATAGAATGTACCATCAACGGCCTCGGCGAAAGAGCGGGTAATACCTCGTTGGAAGAAGTAGTGATGATCATAAAGCAACATAAGGAGCTTGAATTTCATACCAGCGTTAACGCAAAATTGTTAAACCCTATGAGCCAGTTGGTAGCCGAAACCATGCGTATGCCGGTGCAATGTAATAAGGCGATCGTGGGAACCAACGCGTTTTCTCATTCTTCCGGTATTCACCAGGATGGTTTTTTGAAAGACGCATTGACGTATGAAATAATTGACCCGGTAGAAGTAGGAGCGGAGGCTTCCAAAATAGTATTAACCGCAAGGAGCGGCAGAAGTGCCCTGGCGCATCGTTTTCATAAACTGGGCTTCCAGTTCGACCGGAATGATATTGATATACTTTACCCGGAGTTTTTAAAAATTGCTGATATTAAGAAAGAAGTAATGGAAGATGATTTAAAGACCCTGGCAAAGGAATATAGTAAGGAAGTGGCAGTGTAAAAGGAGTTGATGGTTGATAGTTGATAGTGTGTGAAATTAAAGTAATAACTGGAGCCCCCGCGGCAGCGAACAAAAAACCAACAACAACCAACGAACAACGAACAACAACCAACAAACAACAACCAACAAACACCCAATATCCACCGTCCTATTGAAAAAATCATAAACAGGATTCAATGTTAAAAAATATCGCAGTAATTTTTGGTGATGGCATAGGGCCCGAGGTAACGCAGCAATCTATCAAAGTATTGGATACGGTAGCTGAAAAATTCGGCCATGAATTTCATTACCAGTATTGCCTGATGGGTGCAGTTGCAATCGACCAGACCGGAAATCCCTTACCCGATGAAACCATTGAAACCTGCTTAAACAGCGATGCCATTTTGTTTGGCGCCATTGGCCATCCTAAATATGATAACGATCCTACGGCCAAAGTAAGACCGGAGCAGGGCCTGCTCAAATTGAGGAAATCATTACAACTATTTGCCAATATCCGCCCGGTTACGGCTTATACTTCTTTACATCATTTATCACCTTTAAAAAGCAAATATCTTGAAAAGGTTGATTTTATTATATATCGGGAATTAACAGGCGGTATTTATTTTGGTGAAAAGAAAACAAATGAAGACCAGACCTGGGCATCTGATGGATGTGTATATACCAAGGTGGAAGTAGAGCGCATTGCGCACCTTGCTTTTCAATCGGCGCAACACCGGAAAAAGAAATTGACCCTGGTAGATAAGGCGAATGTGTTGGAAACTTCCCGGCTTTGGCGAAAGGTAGTGCAGGACATGGCTCCTCAATACCCGGACGTAAAACTGGATTTTTTACATATTGATAATGCAGCAATGCAGTTGATCATTAATCCAAAACAATTTGATGTAATACTGACAGATAATTTATTTGGTGATATCCTCAGCGATGAAGCAAGTGTAATCAATGGCTCTTTGGGATTACTGCCTTCTGCGTCTGTTGGAAATTCCAACGCTTTGTTTGAGCCTATCCACGGATCTTTTTCAAGTGCGGAAGGTAAAGATATTGCCAACCCGCTGGGTTCCATTTTATCAGCCGCCATGATGCTTGATTATTTTAATTTAAAAGAAGAAGCAAAGTTGATAAGGGAAGCAGTTACATGGACCATCAGTCATTTATTTGTAACAAAAGACATTGATCCGATCAATTTTTATTTCACTTCCACTGTAGGTGAGTTGATCTGTGATTACGTAAGCGGAAGAATTTCAGGAGACATCAACCAGGAGAATATAGAGTTAAGGAAGTCTACGATTATTTGAGACGGTGAAAGGCAGAAGGTATAAGGTATGGGGTGTAAGGTGAAAGGCATAAGGTATAAGGAGAAGGTAAAACGTAAATAAAAAATGGGGTTTAAATAAGGAGTTGGGTATAGAAGAAAAAGTTCTTCAAAGCAGCAAACGCCAAACCCCAAACCTTCTAAAAAAAGTTCTTTGTTTTTTAAACGTTCACAGGTATATTTGCCATACAACTCTTTTGTATGTTGAAAGGCAAATTATTTAATGGCATCAAAAATATAGCAGTAATAGTTATTATTGTCGTAGTCATTATTATACCTGTCGCATATGGAGGAGGAAATCTTATTTAGCATAAAAACTAATCATAAAAAAGACCCGACTCCAAAATGAGTCGGGTTTTTTTATGCGTTTGCAAATGGTAAAAGGTTTAAGGTAAAAGGTGTACGGTTTACAGTTTGCAGGGAAAGTGAATAAAACGGTTAGAGAGTAATTTATTTAAAGTGAATATAGAAAGGTTAAGTGTTTGAAAAAAAAGTTGGGTGTATCTGCAAAATGCTCCCACCTTCTACCTTCAACCTTCAACCATAAACCTTCTGAATTATGGCTACTTATTATAACGAAAACACGGTTCTGTATCTAAACGGCGATTTTGTAAAAGCCGCTGATGCAAAGATGGATTTATACAGCCAGTCACTGCATTATGGGTATAGTGTTTTTGAAGGTATCCGTTCTTATCAAACGGTGAACGGCGACACGAAAATTTTTAAAGCCATTGAGCATTTCGAACGGCTTAAAAATTCAGCGGCTGCTGTCAATCTGCCATACCATTGGGATACGGAAGCATTGATAGCGGCTTCTTATGAAGTATTAAAACAAAACGATTTGCAGGATGCTTATATCCGCCCGGTGGTATTTGCACCGGCCAATATGAGCTTCGTTCAAAATACGGAATCTTATATCACCATCCAGGCCTGGGAAATGCAGCCATTTTTAGGAGAAAAATTATTAAGAGTAATGACCTCTTCTTTTCAAAGGCCCAATCCCAAAGGCTTTAAGATTGAAGCGAAGGCTGCCGGTCATTACATCAACTCCATTATGGCCAGCCAGGAAGCAAAGGCGAAGGGATATGATGAAGCCTTGCTGATGGACATGAATGGTAACGTAGCGGAAGGCCCAGGAGCCAATATTTTTTATGAAAAAGATGGCCGGTTATTTACACCATCCACTGGTAATATTTTGCCAGGCATTACCAGGGCTACGGTATTTGAAATTTGCAGCGAGCTGGATATACCGGTAGAAGAAACGGTGATAACAGCGGTTGAATTGAAAGATGCAGATGCGGCTTTTTTCTGCGGTACTGCTGCAGAGATAATAGGATGGGAGAGTTTTGATGATCATCCCTTTAAAAAGAAATGGAGTGATAGTTTGGGCAGGCAGGTACAGGAAGCGTATAAAATGAAAGTTACAGCCTCCCCAACCCCTCCGAAGGAGGGGCTAAAAAGCACTCTAAATGATATGGTTGAAGAATTGAACTAAGAAAAAAATTAAAATAGATAGAACAATAAAATGGATACTACGAAAAATAATGAGACTCAGCAGAACTCCCCGGAACAAGGTCCCGATCTTTTATCGGGAGGGGATGGGGGTAGCTTGAACAAGTATAGTAAAACGATCACACAGGATCCGACACAGCCGGCTGCACAAGCGATGTTTTATGGCATTGGTTTAACGGAGGCAGATCTTGCAAAAGCACAGGTAGGCGTAGTAAGTATGGGCTATGATGGGAACACCTGCAATATGCACCTGAATGAATTGGCCCAGATAGTAAAAAAGGGAGTATGGGACAATGATTTGGTAGGATTAACCTTTCACACAATCGGCGTAAGTGATGGGATGAGCAACGGTACTCCCGGCATGCGGTATTCGCTGGTAAGCCGTGATATCATTGCAGATTCTATTGAAACTGTTTGTGGCGCCCAATATTATGATGCGTTAATAACAATACCGGGATGCGATAAAAATATGCCCGGCTCACTTATCGCCATGGGCAGGTTGAACCGGCCATCCATCATGGTATACGGCGGCTCCATTGCCCCGGGGCATTATAAAGGAAAAGATTTAAATATTGTATCGGCCTTTGAAGCGCTCGGGCAAAAGATTGCCGGCAATTTAGATGAAGCCGACTTTAAAGGTATTGTGATGCACAGTTGCCCGGGCGCCGGCGCCTGCGGCGGAATGTATACGGCTAATACCATGAGCAGTGCTATTGAGGCATTGGGTATGAGCCTTCCTTATTCTTCCAGCAACCCTGCTTTAAGTGAAGCTAAAAAAGAAGAGTGTTTAAATGCAGGTAAGGCAATCCGCAACCTGTTGGAAAAAGATATTAAGCCATCTGATATCATGACGAGGAAAGCATTTGAAAATGCGGTTACCATCATCATGGCCCTAGGTGGCAGCACCAATGCCGTATTGCACATTATTGCCATTGCGAAAAGTGTGGATGTAGCGTTTACCCAGGATGATTTCCAGATGATCAGTGATAAAGTTCCCGTATTGGCCGATCTAAAGCCAAGTGGTAAATATTTAATGGAGGACCTCCATAACATTGGCGGGGTTCCGGCGGTAATGAAGTACTTATTAAAGCAAGGTTTCTTGCATGGCGATTGCTTGACAGTAACAGGTAAAACTGTAGCAGAGAATTTAGCAGGTGTTCCCGAGTTGGATTTTGATGCGCAGAAAATTATTTTTCCCGTTTCGCATCCTATTAAAGCTACAGGACACCTGCAAATCCTGTACGGCAACTTAGCTGTAAAGGGAAGTGTGGCAAAGATTTCCGGTAAGGAAGGTGAATTGTTTGAGGGCCCGGCCAGGGTATTTGACGGCGAATTTGAATTAATTAATGGCATCAATAGCGGGAAGATAAAAGCAGGTGATGTAGTGGTGATCACCCATGTAGGACCAAGAGGAGCACCGGGGATGCCCGAAATGCTGAAACCGACCTCGGCCATTATTGGTGCTGGTCTGGGTAAAAGTGTAGCATTAATTACAGATGGCAGGTTTAGCGGTGGTACCCACGGATTTGTGGTAGGGCATATTACACCGGAAGCATTTGATGGCGGGTTGATTGGCCTGGTGCAGGACAATGATATCATTGAACTGAATGTGGCAACGAAAAAGATGACGTTAAAAGTGTCGGAAGAAGAGATTGCCAAACGCAAAGCAGCCTGGAAACAACCTGCATTAAAAGCAACCAAGGGTATTTTGTTCAAATATGCAAAGTATGTAAAGGATGCAAGTGAAGGTTGTGTAACGGATGAGTAAAAACACCCCAGCCACCCCCATCCCCAAAGGGGGGCAGGGAACAGTAAAATACTGTGAACTTCTTTTCAAAATTGTTAAGTGGGGGCTAAATATAAATAGAACATCTTTTTAAAAAATACACAATGGAAACATTAGAAATCATTGATAAGCAGGCGGCAACTAAAACCGCTGAAGCCCAATTGCAGCCACCCCTTAAAGATGCAGGTGCTGAAATTGCTGGGATTCCTTCCGCTTCCCCCCTTCAGGGGATGGGGGTGGAACTCTCCGGTTCCCAGGCTGTACTGGATGCATTTATTGCAGAAGGAGTCGATACCATTTTTGGTTATCCCGGGGGGGCCATTATGCCCATCTATGATGCATTGTACGATTATCATGATAAGATCAAACATATTTTGGTTCGTCACGAACAAGGAGGCATACATGCCGGACAGGGTTATGCCCGAAGTTCTGGTAAAGTAGGAGTTGTATTTGCCACCAGTGGCCCTGGTGCAACCAACCTGGTGACCGGTTTGGCAGATGCAATGATTGACAGCACTCCTTTGGTTTGTATTACCGGCCAGGTATACGCACACCTGTTAGGGACAGACGCTTTCCAGGAAGTAGATGTGATAAATATTACCACACCGGTTACCAAGTGGAATTACCAGGTAACCGATGCAACCGAAATACCATCTGTATTGGCAAAGGCATTTCATATAGCTGCGAGTGGCAGGCCCGGACCTGTTTTGATTGACATTACCAAGAATGCACAGTTGCAGAAATTCGAATATCAAGGTTACACGAAATGTACGTTTATTCGAAGTTACCGGCCAAAACCAATAGTTAGAAAAGAGTTTGTTGAAGCTGCCGCTAAATTAATTAACGAGGCAAAAAAGCCCTTTGTGATTTTTGGCCAGGGAGTAATATTAGGTAAAGCGGAAAATGAATTTAAAGCATTTATAGAAAAAGGTGGCCTGCCCGCTGCATGGACATTGTTGGGACTGAGTGCACTGCCAACCGATCACCCGCAGAATGTGGGTATGCTGGGGATGCATGGTAATTATGGACCCAATGTATTAACAAACGAGTGCGATGTGTTGATAGCAGTAGGGATGCGGTTTGACGACCGGGTTACCGGAAGGCTGGACAAATATGCACGCCAGGCCAAAGTAATTCACCTGGATATTGATCCTGCAGAGATTGATAAAAATGTGAAGACTACAGTACCGGTATGGGGCGATTGTAAAGAAACACTGCCGATGTTGACTCAGTTGATAGAAGCGAAACAACATACGGAGTGGATGAAAAAATTCAATGAGTACACTCAAAAAGAAATTGATGTTGTCATCAAGGATGAATTGAATCCTACAGGTGATGTATTAACGATGGGTGAAATAATTAAAGTACTGAATGATCTTACTGATGGGAATGCCATCATAGTAACGGATGTGGGCCAGCACCAGATGGTAACCTGCCGGTATGCAAAATTTAATGAAACCAAAAGTAATATAACCTCCGGCGGCGCAGGTACCATGGGCTTTGCGTTACCAGCCGCAATCGGTGCTAAATATGGCGCACCACATCGTACAGTAGTTGCCGTAATTGGTGATGGGGGCGTACAAATGACGATACAGGAATTGGGTACGATCATGCAGACAGGAATTGATGTAAAGATATTAATACTGAATAACCAGTTTTTGGGAATGGTTCGTCAATGGCAGCAACTATTTCATGATAAGCGATATTCATTTGTTGATATTGAAAGCCCCGATTATGTGATGGTTGCCAAAGGCTACCGTATTGAAGGGCAAAGCATTTCTAAGAGAGATGAGGTGAAAGATGCGCTGGCTGCCATGTTGAATCACAACGGGGCCTATTTGCTGGAAGTAATGGTGGGTAAAGAAAATAATGTATTCCCAATGGTGCCGCAAGGATGCAGCGTTGCTGAAATCAGGTTGAGTTAAAATTTAGAATAGAAAAATAATTATTGCATTGGATAAAAGTATTGATACCATTAGGGCGACCAGGAAACTGTTTAGTGAATTACTTGACGGGTTATCTGTTGATTTGATCAATAAGATACCGGCAGGCTTTAACAACAACATCATATGGAATTTCGGACATGTAATTGTGAGTCAGCAAATCATTTGTTACAAAATGGCGGGCCTTCCTTTTAAAATTGATGAAGCCTATGTTTCGAAGTATGCAAAAGGATCGAAGCCGGAGTCTTTTGTCGATGAAGAGGAAGTGGTTTTATTAAAACAAAAATCAGTAGCGTTAATCGATCAGCTTGTTGAAGATATGGAGAGACATTCATTCAATAATTACCAGGCATATACAACAAGTTTTGGTGTGGAATTAACCAGCATTGATGATGCCATTAAATATTTAACCATGCATGAAGGATTGCATTTGGGATATGCAATGGCGTTAAAAAGAATAGTAACTGTATAATCAAATGATCAGTTCAACATTATCAAAAAGCTTTTAAAATAAAACGCTTCGCAGCGTAAGGAGGCATAACATGAAAAAGGGATTCACCATCACAGTGTACACAGAGAACCAGATTGGTTTGCTGAACCGCATCGCTATAATTTTCGTTAGGAGAAAAATAAATATCGATAGCATGAACACTTCTCCTTCTGAAATTGAAGGGATTCACCGCTTTACTATTTTGATTGATGAAACGGAGGAAGTAGTAAGAAAAGTTTGCAGGCAAATTGAAAAGCAGGTGGAAGTATTGAAAGTGTATTTTAATACGGAAGATGAAATTGTGTGGCAGGAAATGGCGCTGTACAAAGTATCAACTGATGAAATAGCTGCTAAGGTAAAAGTGGAAAGACTGTTAAGGGAATGTGGTGCAAGGGCGGTTGCCATTACCAAAGATTTTACCGTATTTGAAACTACCGGTCACCGCGAAGAAACCGATAAACTGGTAAAGGCATTGGAACCTTATGGGCTGATTGAATTTGTACGCAGCGCACGAATTGCCATCATCAAAGAAAGCAGGGGCTTTCATGAAAAGTTGAAAGAATTTGAGCAACAGGCACCTGGTGAAGAACTGATAGAAAATGAATATCTGAATCAGCAGGATGAGGTGTTTAGTATGTAGGATGCTCCGCCCCCTGTCCCCCTGAAGGGGGGATCGATGCCAATAGTATTTGGAAATGGAAACGCGTTTTTAAGCGGGAGAAGTTGAATGAAAGATAGCACCAAATAGGTATGCGGCACAAGGGAGTCCCGAAAAATCGGGATTAACATAACACAACGATGTTGCCATGAATTCAAATGTTAGTAAAATTAAGAATCATCAGAAATTGAAATAGTAAATTAGGTATTTAAGTTTAGGAATAAACGAAGTATTCGGAAATAAACATAAAACTAAAAACAGAAAACCAAAAACATAAACAAAAAAAACATGGCTAATTATTTTAACACATTGTCGTTAAGGGAAAAACTGAATCAATTGGGTGTATGCGAATTTATGGACAAGAGCGAATTTGCAGATGGTGTCAATGAACTGAAAGGAAAGAAGATCGTAATTGTTGGTTGCGGGGCACAGGGCCTCAACCAGGGTTTAAACCTTCGGGATTCCGGCCTGGATATTACCTACGCTTTACGCCAGGAAGCGATTGATGCTAAAAGGCAGTCATGGAAAAATGCGACAGAAAATAATTTTTCAGTTGGTACTTATGAAGCGTTGATCCCGTCTGCTGACCTGGTGATCAACCTTACCCCGGATAAACAACATACATCAGTGGTGAGCGCCATCATGCCGTTGATGAAACAAAGTGCTACGCTTTCTTATTCTCATGGCTTTAATATCGTGGAAGAAGGAATGCAGATCAGAGAAGATATTACCGTAATCATGGTGGCTCCAAAATGCCCCGGCTCTGAAGTTAGAGCAGAATATGTGAGGGGTTTTGGCGTACCTACTTTAATTGCAGTGCATCCGGAGAATGATCCGGAAGGAAAGGGGCTTAAATTAGCGAAGGCTTATTGTGCCGGTACTGGTGGCCATAAAGCTGGGGTTTTGAAATCATCTTTTGTAGCTGAAGTTAAATCTGACCTGATGGGTGAACAAACCATTCTTTGTGGTTTGTTGCAAACCGGTTCCATATTGAGTTTTGATAAAATGATTGAAAAAGGAGTTGATGCAGGTTATGCATCTAAACTGGTTCAATACGGCTGGGAAGTAGTTACCGAAGCTTTGAAACAAGGCGGTATTACTGCCATGATGGACAGGCTTTCCAATCCCGCCAAAATAAAAGCGTTTCAATTATCTGAAGAACTGAAAGATATCATGCGTCCGCTGTTTCAAAAACACCAGGATGATATTATGAGCGGCGAGTTCTCCAAAACAATGATGGAAGATTGGGCCAATGATGATAAAAATTTGTTGACCTGGCGTGCAGCAACTGGTGAAACCGCATTTGAAAAAACGCCTGCAGCAGATGTAAAAATTGCAGAACAGGAATATTTTGATAATGGGTTATTGATGGTAGCGTTTGTAAGAGCGGGTGTTGAACTGGCCTTTGAAACAATGGTAGAAGCGGGCATTAAAGAAGAATCTGCCTACTACGAATCTTTGCATGAAACACCGTTGATTGCAAATACCATTGCCCGTAAAAAATTGTTTGAAATGAACCGGGTAATTTCTGATACTGCTGAGTACGGTTGCTACCTGTTTGATCATGCATGTAAGCCTTTGTTAGCTGATTTTATGAAGAAGGTTGATACCAATATCATAGGTAAAAATTATAACATCGGAAAAGATAATGGTGTTGATAATAAAACATTGATCGTAGTAAATGAAGTGATCCGTTTTCACCCGATAGAATTAATTGGTGCTGAGTTAAGGCAGGCGATGACGGAGATGAAAGCAATTGCCCCCAACCCCTAAAGGGGAGGTCTTCCGATACTCTGATAATTTGGTAGTTACTAATTGGAACTTACCTACTGACTTTACTTTCTTGTAAATTTTTTAATGGAAAAAACTTTAAACAATAATATTTTTCAAAGCCTTCCTTTCCATAATAAAGGGAGCAACTCTGTTCCGATATTGGAGACAGGAAATACGGAATACTGTTCGAAGACCTCCCCTTTAGGGGACGGGGGTGGGCATGGGGCCTTCCTCGATTTCCCTGCCGCCGCCTCCCGCCTCAAAGGCATCATCAACCGCACCCCGCTAATGCTCAACCTCAACCTGAGCAGGCAGTACCAATGCAATGTTTTTTTAAAACGGGAAGATTTGCAGGTGGTAAGATCTTACAAATTGCGGGGGGCTTATAATATGATGAGCAGTTTGCCTGCTGATCAACTGGCAAAAGGGGTGGTATGTGCAAGTGCCGGCAATCATGCACAGGGATTTGCGTACAGTTGCAAAAAACTCAAAGCTAAAGGGGTGGTGTTTATGCCCGTAATTACCCCTAATCAAAAAATATCTCAAACGAAAATGTTTGGGGAAGAATGGATAGAGGTGAAACTGACAGGTGATACCTTTGATGATTGTGCCGTTGCAGCAAAAAAATACACGGAAGAAAATGGCCTCACTTTTATTCCGCCTTTTGATGATATAAGAATTATTGAAGGGCAGGGTACAATGGCAATAGAAATTCTGGAGGATCAGCCTGAAGTAGATTTTCTATTCATCCCGGTTGGCGGAGGGGGCTTAAGTGCGGGTGTTGGTTCTTATTTCAATACATTTTCGCCCAACACAACAATTATTGGACTGGAGCCGGAAGGCGCACCCAGCATGTATGAAGCGCTGAAAGCCGGGCAGCCCGTTACATTGGAAAATATTGAACGGTTTGTGGATGGAGCAGCAGTAAAGCGGGTAGGAGACATCACCTTTCCGATATGTGCTTCCGTGCTGGATGATATGCACCTGGTACCCGAGGGAAAAGTATGCACTACGATATTGAAGTTATACAATGAAGATGCGATTGTGGTAGAACCCGCAGGTGCACTTTCAATCGCGGCTTTGGATGATTATGCGGATGTCATTAAAGGAAAAAACGTGGTTTGCATCATTGGAGGAGGAAATAATGATATTGACCGGATGCAGGAAATTAAAGAACGTTCCCTGCAATATGAAGGGCTGAAACATTACTTTTTGATCCGGTTTGCACAAAGGCCGGGGGCGTTAAAAGAGTTTGTAAATCATGTACTTGGACCAAATGATGATATCACCAGGTTCGAATATATGCAAAAGCACAACAAGGAAACCGGCCCCGCATTGGTGGGTATTGAATTGAAATCAAAAATCGATTATGAAGTGCTGGTGCAAAATTTAAACAATTTTCATATTAACTTTACGGAGTTAGGAAAAAACGATAATGTATTTGGTTACCTCGTGTAAAGCTTATTAGAACGATCAATTGCCCATTGCTTCAACCTGTCCCAATTCACAGTAGGCAGGTTTATATGAAAGACTTAAAAAATCTGTGAAATTTTGTGTAACCAGTGGCAAAAACAACTTATTTATGAAAGAAAATCTTGGCTTGTACGATCCGCAATTTGAGCATGATGCCTGTGGAATCGGATTTGTTGCGAATATTAAAGGCTACAAATCCCATCAGCACATCTCCGATGCACTCACCATTTTGGAAAATATGGAGCACCGTGGCGCCTGCGGATGTGAAACCAACACCGGTGACGGCGCCGGAATTTTCATCCAGATACCTCATGAATTTTTCTTTGATGAATGTGTAAAGCTGGGCGTGCATTTGCCTGCGTTTGGTAAATATGGTGTAGGTGTGATTTTCTTTCCAAAAGAAATTAAGCTCAGGGAAGAGTGCAGGGATATTTTCAACCGGGCAGCAGAAAAGCTGGGCCTTGAAATTATTACTTACAGAAGCGTTCCTGTTAATACATTTGATATTGGTCCAACCGCATTATCTGTAGAACCGGTAATGGAACAGGTATTCATCGCCTGTCCCGATCATATCATCAACCCCCTGGATTTTGAAAGGAAATTATTTGTATTGCGCAAATATGCCAGTCATACCATTGACAATACCGTCAGGAAAGACGCCATCGGTTTTTACATAGCTTCCCTTTCTTACAAAACGGTGGTCTACAAGGGGCAGCTTACCAGCAGGCAGGTTCGTAATTATTTCCCGGATTTAAATAATAAAAGAGTTGTTTCTGCTTTTGGCCTGGTGCACTCCCGTTTTGCCACCAACACTTTTCCTTCATGGAAACTGGCCCAACCGTTCCGTTATATAGCCCACAACGGCGAAATCAATACATTGCAGGGAAACCTTAACTGGCTGAAAGCAAGTGAAAAAGGCTTTGTATCGAAATTTTTTACCAGGGAGGAAATGGAAATGCTGTTGCCGCTGATTAACGGGGTACAGTCCGATTCTGCCTGCCTGGATAATATGATTGAATTATTGACTCTTACCGGCAGGTCATTACCACATGTAATGATGATGCTGATTCCCGAAGCTTGGGATGGGGATGACATGATGGATCCGGTTAAAAAGGCATTTTATGAATACCATGCCTCTTTGATGGAACCATGGGATGGTCCGGCCTCTATATCCTTTACAGATGGTAAAATTATTGGTGCTACGCTGGATAGGAATGGTCTAAGGCCTTCCCGCTATTGTGTAACAACAGATGACAGGGTAATCATGGCTTCAGAAACCGGCGCATTACCTGTGGAGCCTTCGCTCATAAAGGAAAAAGGAAGGCTGCAACCCGGTAAAATGTTTGTAGTGGATATGGAGCAGGGCAGGATCATCAGTGATGATGAATTGAAAAGTACCATTTGCTCACAAAAGCCATATGGCGATTGGTTAAATAAATATAAAATCAGGTTGGAAGAATTACCTGAGCCAAGGGTAATGTTTACCCACCTCGAAAGCGACCAGATATTCAAATATCAAAAAGTATTTGGCTATACCACAGAAGACCTGGATGAAATTATTGCACCAATGGCTTTGGAAGGTAAGGAGCCGATAGGGTCAATGGGAACAGACGTTCCGCTGGCAGTATTGAGTGATGAACCACAACACCTGACTTCTTATTTTAAACAGTTATTTGCACAGGTTACCAATCCACCCATCGATCCAATCAGGGAAAGATTGGTAATGTCACTGGCAACTTTTGTAGGCAATAACGGAAATTTACTCGAGGAAGATCCGCTAAGCTGTCATACGGTTGCTTTAAAACATCCGGTGTTGTCTAATTATGAATTAGAGAAAATCAGGAGTATTGATACCGGTGTTTTCCAGGCAAAAACGCTGCAGATGTATTACCGTGCAGACGGTAAACCGGATTCACTGAAGAAAGGATTAGACAGGTTATGCCGCTATGCAGTAGATGCAGCAGAGGATGGTTTTGAAGTGTTGATATTAACCGATCGCTCAATAGATTCTGATCATGCGCCGATTCCTTCTTTATTGGCGACTGCAGCGGTACATCATCATTTGATACGTAAAGGTCTCAGGGGGTTGGTAGGATTAGTAGTAGAAGCAGGTAACGTTTGGGAAGTTCATCACTTCGCATGCTTAATTGGTTATGGCGCTACTGCTATTAACCCGTACATGGCATTGTCGAGCATACGGGATATGAAGCTGAGTGGTAAATTACAAACCGATCTGGATGTAGATCAGTTAAAAAAGAATTATACCAAGGCTGTAAATGATGGCTTGTTGAAAGTGTTTTCAAAAATGGGAATCTCTACCCTGCAATCTTACCAGGGCGCACAAATTTTTGAGATACTGGGTTTAAATAAATCAGTTGTCGATAAATATTTCACTGGTTCTATTTCCCGAATCGAAGGATTGGGACTGGATGAAATTGCTAAGGAAAGCCTGGCAAAGCATGCATTTGCATTTCCTAAGAAGCAAATTCCGGTTGACCGTTTGCCGGTAGGTGGCTTATACCAGTGGAAACGCAAAGGCGAGTTTCACCTGTTTAATCCGCAAACCATTCACCTGTTACAATATTCTACCAGGATGAATGATTATCCAACTTTTAAAAAATATTCAAAACTGGTGAACGACCAGGGAGAAAGAGCCTGTACCTTAAGAAGCCTGTTCCAGTTCAATCATCACCGGCCTCCGGTTTCTATTGATGAGGTTGAACCGGCAGAATCAATATTGAAAAGGTTTGCTACAGGTGCTATGAGTTTTGGCTCCATTTCGCACGAAGCACATAGTACGCTGGCCATAGCCATGAACCGCATTGGTGGTAAAAGCAATACCGGCGAAGGGGGAGAAGATGAAATGCGTTATGAACAATTGCCAAATGGTGATTCTATGAGGAGCGCCATCAAGCAAGTGGCTTCTGCAAGATTTGGGGTAACCAGTTATTATTTAACGCAGGCGGATGAGTTGCAGATAAAAATGGCACAAGGAGCCAAGCCGGGCGAAGGTGGACAATTGCCCGGTCATAAAGTAGATGACTGGATTGGTCGTGTTCGTCATGCCACTCCCGGGGTTGGTCTGATTTCACCTCCTCCGCATCACGATATTTATTCAATTGAAGATCTGGCGCAATTAATTTTTGATTTAAAAAATGCCAACAGGGCGGCAAGGATCAATGTAAAGTTGGTTTCCAAAGCCGGAGTAGGGACTATCGCTGCTGGTGTTACCAAGGCAAAAGCAGATGTGGTGTTAATTGCTGGTTTTGATGGTGGTACGGGTGCATCCCCAATGAGTTCTATCAAGCATGCGGGACTTCCATGGGAACTGGGCCTGGCAGAAGCACACCAGACCCTGGTAAAAAATAAATTACGCAGCAGGGTAGTGTTGCAAACAGACGGACAGTTAAAAACAGGAAAAGATATTGCCATCGCTGCATTACTAGGTGCTGAAGAATGGGGAGTTGCAACTGCTGCACTTGTAACAGAAGGATGTATCATGATGCGTAAATGCCATTTGAATACCTGCCCGGTAGGCGTTGCCACCCAGGATAAGCAATTAAGGGAGCGGTTTTCCGGAAATGCGGATTATGTGGTAAACCTGTTTAAATTTTTAACGGAAGAGTTAAGGGAGATCATGGCCCAGTTAGGTTTCCGTACGGTAAATGAAATGATAGGCCAGGTAGATTGCCTGGAAATGCGGGAAGGGATTGACCATTGGAAATATAGCAAACTGGATCTGTCACCCATTTTATACAAAGAACCGGCCTCTATTTATACCGGGTTGTATAATAAGGAAGCACAGGATCATGAACTGGAAAATGTACTCGATTGGAAATTGGTAGCCGCTGCCAGGCCTGCACTGGAAGATCAGAAGAAAGTGACTGCGTCATTTGATATAAAAAACATAGACCGTACAACCGGTACCATTTTATCAAACGAAATATCCAAGAAGTATAAAGGGGATGGATTACCGGATGATACCATACATTTTAAATTCACCGGTACTGCGGGTCAAAGTTTCGGTGCATTCAATACAAAAGGGGTTACGTTAGAACTGGAAGGTGATGCCAATGATTATTTTGGTAAAGGATTAAGTGGCGCCAAACTAATAGTTTATCCTTCTGCAAGGGCAAGTTTTGTTCCTGAAGATAATATCATCATTGGCAATGTTGCTTTTTATGGAGCTACTTCGGGTGAATCCTATATCAGGGGTAAGGCAGGTGAAAGGTTTGCTGTACGGAATTCAGGTGCTACCGCTGTTGTGGAAGGAGTAGGCGACCATGGGTGTGAATACATGACTGGTGGAAAAGTAATCATCCTGGGTGATACCGGAAGAAATTTCGCAGCAGGTATGAGTGGTGGTATTGCCTATGTGTATGATGTAAAGGGAAGTTTCCCGGTTCAGTGCAACAAAGAAATGGTAGATCTTGATCCGGTTGAGGAAGATGATAAAGACGAATTATTTCTAATAATCAGTAACCATTTTAAGTATACTAAAAGTAATGTGGCCAAATTTGTACTGGAAGATTTTGAAAACCAGGTGAAGAATTTTATAAAAGTATTTCCAAAAGATTACAAGAAAGTGCTGCAAAAACAGGCAAGTGCGGTAAAGGAGGGAGTGAGGAAATAATTTTATTCAAAACTTCAGGCAGCTAAATATTATTATTTAATTTAAAAAATTCTCCTTTTTTAGGAGGCGATTAGATATGGGAAAACCAACAGGCTTTTTAGAATTTACCAGAGAACTTCCTTCAAAACGTTTACCGGGCGAAAGGGTAAATGATTATAATGAGTTTATAGAAAGATATTCTGATGAAAAATTAAACCAGCAATCCGCCCGGTGTATGGATTGCGGCATTCCATTTTGTCACAATGGTTGTCCGCTGGGTAATGTGATACCGGAATTTAATGATGCGGTATATCGAAAAAGCTGGAAGGAAGCATATGATATTTTATCCTCCACTAATAATTTTCCTGAATTTACCGGTAGAATATGCCCGGCACCCTGTGAAACAGCCTGTGTGTTGGGAATCAACCAGCCGGCTATTACTATTGAGGAGATCGAGAAGCATATTATTGAAATTGCATTTGATAAAGGTTTTGTTCAGGCTGAAAAAAATATTTCAAGAACGGGCAAGAAAGTGGCAGTAGTTGGAAGCGGCCCGGCAGGATTGGCTGCCGCAGCCCAGTTGAATATTGTTGGACATTCTGTAACCGTATTTGAGCGGGACGATATGCCGGGTGGTTTATTGAGATACGGTATTCCTGATTTTAAACTGGAGAAATGGGTGGTGGAAAGAAGGATCAAATTAATGGAAGAGGAAGGAGTGGTGTTTAAATGTAATGCCAATGTAGGAGTAGATATTAGCATCAGTGATTTATTGAGAGAATACCAGGCAATTGTGCTGGCTGGTGGTAGTACTGTTCCAAGAAATCTACCGGTTCCCGGCCGGGATTTGAAAGGGGTGTATTACGCCATGCAGTTTTTAAAGCAACAAAACAAGCGGGTTAGTGGAATTCCATTTACAGAAGAAGATATTTTCGCAACCGGTAAAAATGTGGTTGTTATTGGTGGCGGAGATACCGGAAGCGATTGTGTAGGAACTTCAAACCGTCACAAAGCTGCGTCGGTATTACAATTTGAGTTATTACCCAAGCCTCCTGCAAACAGAAGTGAGTATATGCCATGGCCAACTTACCCGATGTTACTTAAAACAACTTCTTCGCATGAGGAAGGGTGTGACAGAAAATGGGCGGTTGCAACCAAAGAGTTTATCGGTGATGAAAAGGGGAACCTCAAAGCGTTAATTTTGGTTGACCTGGAGTGGAAAGTAGTGGATGGCAGGGCTGCACAGTTTGTTGAAATTAAGGGGAGTGAAAGAAAGGTGCCCTGCGAATTGGCGTTATTGGCAATGGGATTTGTACATCCGCAGCATGACGGGCTGGTAAATGAATTGGAAATTGAATTGGATGATCGGGGTAATGTAAGAGCTACCGAAAAAAATTACCAATCCAGTATATCCAGAATTTTTGCCGCAGGAGATATGCGCCGTGGACAATCACTGGTAGTTTGGGCAATTAAAGAAGGTCGGGATTGTGCTCAAAAGGTGGATGAGTTCCTGATGGGACAATCCTTATTGGAAACCGCAGATGGTAACGCTATTGCACGATATCTTTAGTTAATTGTTACTAAAATTATTTAATAGCGAAAATTAATATCGTTTACCAATCATTTGTTATTTGGGATGCAGATCACTTCTGCATCCCTTTTTTATTGCATAATAGTTGAAAATGTGGCAAACTTACGATTTCAATATCAGAACAAATAGATGAATATGTTTATAGATGGTTAAGTTTCAACCAAATCCAGGATGCAAGCATGGTCTTATTTTAATTGGTACAACAAATGCCGTCATGGGTTGCACTATTTTGTTAACTAACATTTTATCGGACAATAAATTCTTAGAGGACACCTGGTTTTTCTGTTCTCAATCATTGATTGGTGGTTATTTCAACAAAACTGGGCCTGTGTTACCTCGCCATACCAGGAATAACCTTTTCAAAAAAATATTTATTTATTAGATAAAAAGCAATAATTCGTTTGAAAACTAAACTTTGCGTAAAGTTTACGCTATTTTATTATTTCTCTTAGAAACCGCATTTTTCCTCGTTTTTTAATGCTTTTATTAAAATTTGTAAATATTTATTTAGTGTTTAATGAGTATGTTTAGATTATTTTATAAACATTATCTTAATAAAAATATGATAATATTAATCTTTCAATAAGAAAAATATGTATTTTTACTGTATTGAAATTATATGTAAATAAAATACAATGTTTTATTTATGTTTTTTGAAAACCTAAAAACAATCAAGAATGGCAAAAATTACTATTAAGTCAGTTATACCCTTTGCGGTGTTAATTGTTCTTGCTTTGGCGGCGGCTTTTATTGCACCAGAAGCAGATTATGTACCTGGTCCAAATGATCCCCAGTACAATACTTCGGATATGGCATGGGTATTAGTCTCAACTGCATTTGTATTTTTAATGACTCCTGGTCTTGCATTTTTTTACGGTGGAATGGTTAACCGCAAAAATGTAATTTCTACGATGATTAAGAGTGTGGTTGCTGCTGGTATTGTTGGGGTGCTATGGATTGTTGTGGGATTCAGTTTAAGTTTTGGCGATTCAATCGGTGGTTTTATTGGTGATCCCAGAACATTTTTATTTTTTAAGGGTGTAAAATCGCATGCAGCATGGCCTTTAGCTAATACAATTCCACTTACCCTTTTCTCTTTATTCCAGCTAATGTTCGCCATTATTACGCCAGGACTGGTTGTTGGTGCGGTTGCTGAACGTATCCGTTTCACTTCTTATGTTGTATTTATAGTTTTGTTTAGCTTATTGGTTTACGCTCCGGTAGCACATTGGAGCTGGCATCCGGAAGGGTTCCTTGCTAAAATGGGCGCATGGGATTTTGCCGGTGGTACAGTTGTACATATAACTGCAGGTTGTGCAGCTTTGGCAGGTGCCCTGGTTTTAAAGCGTCGTAAATCGCACCAGGAAAGAACTGAAATTCCACCAGCGAATGTTCCTTATGTTTTAATTGGTACTGGTTTGCTTTGGTTCGGCTGGTTTGGTTTCAACGCCGGATCTGCAGTAGGTGCAACTCCACTTGCAGTTAATGCCTTCGGCACTACCAGCACGGCGGCATCTGCTGCCGGGTTAGCCTGGATGTTTTTTGATGTGTTGAAAGGTAAAAAGCCTTCGGTTCTTGGATTTTGTATCGGAGCGGTAGTAGGGTTGGTAGCCATTACACCTGCTGCAGGTTTTGTAGGAATTCCACAAAGTATAATTATTGGAGTGGTTGGTGCAATTATTTCCAATATTGCTGTCGGAATTAAACAAAAATCAAAACTGGATGATACACTGGATGTATTTCCCTGCCATGGTTTGGGTGGAATGGTTGGAATGTTAATGACTGGTGTTTTTGCAAGTTCAGTAGTTCATGGTATTAAGGATGGTCCTGAAGGTTGGGCTTACGGAAATTTCCCATTCTTTTTAACACAGTTAAAAGCAATGCTGATTGTAGTTGTTTACAGTTTTACGGTTTCCTTCCTGATATTCAAGTTTATCAACTTCATTTTACCGATCCGTGTTAGTGCTGCTGACGAAGAAGAAGGTTTGGATGCATCTCAGCATGATGAAAAATATTTACAGGGTACTTTGCTGGTAAAGACTGGTGGTACTTTCGAAGAAAAAGACAACATTTAAATTCCATACAATTAACACCGGGGTTTTCCGAAATATAAGTAAAACCCTGGTGTTTATTTTTATCCCTTATCGTGACAATTGAATTGTTCACCATGACATCTACTGGCATTTAACCAGTATTACTATGTTGTGTGTTATTAAAAAGACGTTGCTGCTTGAAAAATTAAGTCAGGTTTTCTTACCTGTAATAACCCAATTATTTACTTTAAACTTTTAAAATGAAGAAAATTTTTTTAGCAACAGCAGTTATTAGTTTAGCAACTGCATTTACAGGCAATTGTCTGTTGGCACAGGATTCCACCAAATCTTTAACTATATCCGGAAGTGTGGATGCTTACTACAGGCATAATTTCAGTGGACCAAAATCTGCTCCTTATAATAACTTTACAAGTTTTACAAATTCACAGAACTCTTTTGAATTAGGTATGGCTTCTATACGTGCAGACGCTTCTGCTATGTCAGGTAAAGTAACTGGAGTTGTTGATCTTGGTTTTGGACGCCGGGCAGAAGAGTTTTCTTACAATGACGGTTCTGCGGGATTTCTTTCCCTGGCAAATGTTAAGCAGTTGTATGTAACCTATGCACCGTCCAGCACAGTGAAATTTACAATGGGTAAATTTGGTACGCACGTAGGGTACGAATTATTAGACGCTCCGCTTAACAGAAATTACAGCATGTCTTACATGTTTACAAACGGACCATTCTTTCATACCGGATTAAAAATGGATGTAACTGCCGGACCCGTTGGTTTCATGTTGGGTGTAGCTAATTATACTGATCAGTCTACTGCTACTATCGCAACTAAAACCCTTCTTGGGCAAATTAGCGGAGCCTCTTCCAATGGAAATATTAAGGCATTCCTTAATTATGTTGGTTCTTATGGTTCAAAGTCCAAGTCAATTCCAGGTGGCCTGGAAAGTCTTAGCCAATTTGACCTGGTTGTAACAGCAGTAGTTAACAGCAAGTTTAATATTGGTGTTAATGGTACTATCCAGGATCGTAAGAATGGTGTGGCCGCAACCAGCGGTAGCTGGAAAGGTGCTGCCTTATACCTGAATGTTGATCCTACTGCAACAGTTGGCCTTACACTAAGAAGTGAATACATCAGCGATAGCAAGATGGTTTACTTTGGTACAAAAAACATTTTTGCCAATACATTATCATTGAATCTAAAGGCTGGCCCTTTAACAATTGTCCCGGAGTTCAGGATTGAATCCGCACAAAGTGGTTTTTATACAAAAAGCAATGGCAGCAGTGCTAAATCAACAGCAACAGGATTGTTGGCTGCTATTTACAAGTTTTAATCTTTCTGCATCCATACAGATATAGATACAGTTACCTTTTTCATATGGCAAGCAATCGTTAAGACCCTTCATTTCTATGAGGGGTCTCTACTTTGAAAAGGGCATCCGTTAATGCATAAGTATACTACAAGCAATGTTTTTTATTACCTGTCTTTAGTTGCAAATCACCTGGTAAGATGCTTGCCCACTCCTCTCGTTTCCTCCTCCAACGTTGCTTTGAATGTACGATTTTGTTTAGCCTTTAAGTTGTTAACACGCACCGGAAGGATGTGTACATAACTATGACGCCGGCTTATTAATTTTTCATGCGTTATAATGCCTGCATGAATTTTGTCAATACTTTGTTAAAAAAGTATCATTGATATCATAAATTTATTATTACTTTTAGTATAGATTTTATTATCTCACACTAAACGATTGTTCTGCTTATGTTAAAAAAAACTAACCTTCTCGCAAGGGCAGTAGTCTGCTTTTTGCTATTTGTTTTCCTGTCAGGCAGCTTATTCGCCCAAAAAAGAATTACCGGAAAAGTTACCGGAACTGATGGGCAGCCCGTTACCGGCGCTTCAGTACAAGTAAAGGGTACTTCCATTGGTGCTTTAACTGGGGCCGACGGCACATTCACACTAACCATACCTGCAGGAAGAAACACATTGGCTGTTTCTTCTATTGGTTTCAAAAACAAAGAAATTACTATCGGTACTCAAACTGATATCTCCGTTTCAGTAGAAGCGGACGTATCGGGCTTAAGTGAAGTGGTTGTAACCGGGTATAGTGGCCAGCAAAGAAAAAATATTGTTGGTGCGGTATCAACTGTAAAAGGGGAGCAACTCGCTACAGTTCAAACCGGAAACGTTGAACAACAATTCCAGGGAAGGGTTCCCGGATTGACGGTTATTACCTCCGGTCAGCCAGGTACGGTTAGCCAGGTAAGAATCCGCGGTTTTGGATCTTTCTCTGGTAATGACCCTTTGTATGTAGTGGATGGTATCCCAACAACAAATATTGATTTCCTCAATGGAAATGATATTGAATCCACTACAGTTTTAAAAGATGCAGGTTCCGCTTCCATCTATGGTTCACGGGCCTCTGCTGGAGTTATATTGGTTACTACCAAAAAAGGCAAGGCAACAAGGGGCCTGAGAGTTAACTATGATGTTACGTATGGTTTAACTGTACCCGGAAAAGGTCTTGAATTGCTTACGCCCCAACAACAGGCGAATATGACGTGGACCGCGTTAAAAAATGCAAATCAAACCTTAACACATCCTCAATATGGTTCCGGAGCAACGCCGGTATTACCTGATTATCTAAAAGTAGGTGATGATCAGGGTTTATCCGGGTTATCTGCAAATGATCCCAGGCTGGACCCCACTAAATTCAACGTAAATTTTGACAAAGGAGCTATCTACCAGGTTATCAAAGCAAATAAAGCTGGAACTGATTGGTATGATGCGTTAACAGATACCCGGCCACTTCAAAACCATACTTTATCATTGAGTGGCGGAAGTGAAAGTGCAAAATATTATGCGGGTATCAGTTACTATAATGAACAGGGAACCGTAATTAATACCAATGTAAAGCGATACTCATTACGGATGAATACAGAATTTAAAGTAAAAGATTTTATCCGTTTTGGCGAAAATTTTCAATTTACTTTTAGGGAAAATCCAAACATTGGAGGTCCTGCCGGTGAGAATGATATCATGTTCGCTTTGACCATTAACCCGCTTCTTCCGGTATATGATGAAGGTGGTGGTTTTGCAGGTACTACTGCCAAAGGCTTTAATAACTCTACTAATCCTATTGCCCGTAGAATTCGTACCAAAGGCAATAAGGGATTCAGTTCAGGTGTTTTTGGAAATTTTTACGGAGAGGTTGACTTTTTAAACCATTTTACTTTCAGATCTAGCTTTGGAGGAAATTTTGGTTTCTTTCAAAACAGGTTCCTGAATTACAGAACTTACGAAAATTCTGAAAATGTGGGAAGTTACACATTTGGTGAAGGTGCTGGTAATTATGGCGGGTGGACATGGACCAATACTATTCGCTATAGCCAGGATTTTGGTAAACACAATGTAAACTTTATAGGTGGGATTGAATCTATAGCTGACGGGTATTTCAGGTTTTTAAATGGGAGTGGTTTAAATCCATTTACTGTAAATCAATCGTACCTGACCATTACTAATAGTGATGCAAGTGGCAGGGCTGTTGCAAGTGGCGGTAGTCCTTTTGTAAAATTCTTTTCCCAGTTTGGTAAAGTAGATTATAATTATGATGACAGGTATTTGTTAAGTGGTACTTTAAGAAGGGATGGAGCTTCTGTATTTGGGGCCAACGATCCTTACGGTGTGTTCCCGGCTGTTACAGCAGGATGGCGCATAACACAGGAAAAATTCATGAAAAATGCCACCTGGTTAAACGAATTGAAAATTCGCGGTGGCTGGGGTAAAATGGGTAATTCCCGTATTAGCCCCAATAATATTAACAATACAGCAGGATCTAATCCCAATTTTGGATATGATATAACAGGTGCAAATTCATCTATAGTTTCTGGTTTAGCCTTAACAGGTATTGGGAACCCGAATGCAAAGTGGGAAGAAAATACTACTATTAATCTAGGCTTTGATGGTACGCTCTTGAAAAATAAATTGGACGTCATTTTTGACGTGTATACACGCAAAACAAAGGATTTGCTTTTCCAGGATGCCTTGCCAGCTACTTTAGGAGCGGCGGCACCTCCATTTATTAATATAGGATCAATGAAGAATAGCGGTATTGACCTGATGATTACTTATAAAGGGCGATCAAGAAATCTACGTTATGAAAATGACTTTATTTTCACAAAATATAAAAATGAGATCACTAAAATATCTGATAGCAGAACTTTTTTTGATGTAGGTTTTACCAACAGGATTGGCGGAGGGGTAGTTCGTAACCCGGTTGGTCAGCCAGTGTCTACCTTTTTTGGCTATAAAGTTTTGGGATTATTCAGTGATGCTGCCGATGTAACAAAATCTGCCACACAGGATGGAGCAGCTCCTGGCCGCTTTAAATACCAGGATGTCAATGGTGATAAAATAATAAATGATCTTGACAGGGGATACATTGGCAACCCTAACCCGGATTTTACCTATGGTTTTAATACAAGGTTGATCTATCGGAATTTTGACTTTGAAGCCTTGTTTTATGGAGTTGCAGGTGGAGATGTATTGAATTTTACAAAGTGGTTTACCGATTTTTACCCATCATTTGCGGGTATTGCCAAGTCAAGCAGGATATTAGATGCATGGACCCCAACCAACACCGGTGCAAAAGTGCCCATAGTTGAAAATGTATCAAATTTTAGCAATAATGGTGTTCTGAATTCTTATTACATTGAAAGTGGGAGTTACTTCAGGTTAAGGAGTGTGAAGTTTGGATACACTTTGCCTGCTTCTACTTTAAAAAGAATTGGGATTGATAAATTGAGGTTGTTTATACAAGGAACGAACCTGTTTACAATAACCAAATACACAGGTACTGATCCTGCTGTAAGTGGTGTTGATACAAACTTTGGTGTAGACATCGGTAATTATCCAGTTAACAGGCAGTATCTCATTGGTTTAAGTTTGGGATTATAATAATATAACAGATTATTCAGAAAATTTTTAAAAATTATGACCATGATAAATAAAAAATTCAAGATTTTAATTCTCTTTACATTTACTGCGCTAATATTTATAGCCGGATGTAAGAAAGAGTTCCTTAACCAGGCTACAACCGGTCTTTTAACAGAAGAACAGGCCCAGAGTAAAAAAGGTGCTCAACAATTTTTGATAGGTTCTTATGCTGCTTTAAAAGGGAGTGGCTGGGAAGGCGGTGGATCCAATTGGGTTTACGGTAGTATAGTAGGCGGGGAGGCCAATAAAGGCTCGGACGCCGGCGACCAGGCAAATATTGTTCCGATTCAGCAATACGTCGGATTACCCACTAATAATTACTTCAACATCAAATGGGGAGCATTATATGAAGGGATAGCACGCAGCAATGGTACTATCCGGATTGCATCAAAACTCAGTGCAAATGATATTGCTGATGCAGATAAAACCCAAATTTTGGCTGAAGCAAGGTTTTTAAGAGGCTACTACCATTTTGAAGCCAAGAAGATGTGGAATAAAATTCCTTATGTTGATGAAGCCATTAATGCTTCAACCGCAAAAGTTCCTAACAATGCCGATGCATGGCCAAAAATAATGGCTGATCTGGATTTTGCCATGAAGAATTTACCTGTAAACCCGGGTGCTGTGGGCAGGGCAAATAAATGGGCTGCAACGACACTGTATGCAAAGGCATTGCTTTTTCAAGGTAAATATGCTGAAGCCCGACCCATATTTACAGATATAATCGCCAATGGAAGAACTTCTGGTAATTTGAAGTATGGCCTGGCACCTGCTTTTTCTGATTTATTTAATGCAGATAAAGAAAACGATGCTGCCGTACGGGCGGAATCAGTCTTTGCTTTTGAAGCATCTATTAATGATGGCTCCGGTGGCAACAATGCTAATTTCGACCAGGTATTAAATTTTCCTTATAATGGCGGACCTGGTGGTTGCTGTGGATTTTTTCAACCTTCCTTCGAATTTGTAAATTCATTCAGAACCACTGCTGCCGGATTACCATTATTGGATGGGTCCTATAACACTGGAGCTAATCAGGTAAAAAATGACCAGGGCCTTGAAGCAACTGATCCATTTACAACAGATGCTGGTAATCTTGATCCTAGATTGGATTGGACTGTGGGTCGCAGGGGTATTCCTTTTTTAGATTGGGGTAATCATCCTGGAAAAGCATGGATTCGTGACCAGGGTAATGGAGGTCCATATGCGCCTAAAAAGATGTCTTATTACAAATCGCAGCAAGGTAAGTTAACAGATGGCACCAGTTGGACGAATGGTTTAACTGCAACTAATTATAAAATTATTCGATTTGCAGATGTATTGCTGATGGCTGCGGAATGTGAAATTGATGGTGGTGGTACTTTAGAAAAAGCCCGTGAATATGTAAATTTAGTTCGTGCAAGAGCCGCCACAGCAGGCACTTTTGTTCCAGGTGCGGCTGCAACCTATGTTATTGGTACCTATACTACCCCCTGGACGGTAGCTGCCGATGCAAAAACTGCCGTTCGTTTTGAAAGAAAGTTAGAATTAGGTATGGAAGGGCATCGTTTCTTCGACTTGGTTCGGTGGGGAATTGCTGATGTAGCAATCAATGCATTTTTAGCCTACGAAAAGCCAAAGTTAAGCGCTGGGTATGGTAGCGCTACTTTTGTAAAGGGTAAAAATGAGTACTTTCCAATTCCTCAGCCTCAAATTGATTTACATACTTCTGGGGGTACTTCAACACTTGCTCAAAACCCAGGTTATTAATAAATAACTAAAGTGTGATTATATTAATTATGGAATAAATAAAGAAAAAGGGTGGATGAAATATCTGCCCTTTTTCTATTTATAAGAGCTTACATTTACTAAAATTAGCAACGAAAATTGTTTGGATAATGAAGTGTAGTATTTTTCTGATAATAGTTGTCATATCCCTCAGTGCATGTTCTCCTGGTAAAAAGAAGATTTTTCAACAATTAGATGCTACCCAAACAGGTATCCATTTTAATAATGAAATAAAAGAAAGTGATTCCATCAATATTTTGGATATTGAATACGTATACAATGGAGGGGGTGTAGCAATTGCGGATTTTAATAATGACGGATTGCAGGATGTTTTTTTTACCGCCAATATGGTTGGCAACAAGCTGTACCTGAATGAAGATAAAATGCATTTCCGGGATGTGTCATCCACTGCTAAAATACAAGGCGCCGGTAAATGGTGTACCGGAGTTGCCACAGTAGATATTAATAATGACGGGCTCATGGATATCTACTTAGGGGCATCCGTCAAACAAAATGCCGGGGAAAGAGCGAATATCCTTTACATTAATAAGGGCCCGGGCAAAGATGGGGTGCCGGTTTTTGCTGATGAAGCGTTGGCTTATAATATTGCAGATACAGGCCATACAACCAATGCCGCTTTTTTTGACTATGATAATGATGGCGATCTGGATTTATATGTGCTCACCAATAAGATGGGAAAAGATCGATATCCCAACCAATACCGAAAAAAAATTACTGATGGAAGTGCTGATAATACCGACAGGCTTTACAGAAACGATTGGGATACTGCCTTAGGCCATCCCGTATTTACCAATGTTTCAAAAGAGGCTGGTATTTTAATTGAGGGATATGGTTTGGGGCTCAACATTACTGATATCAATAAAGACGGTTGGAAAGATATTTATGTGACCAACGATTTTTTAACCAACGATTTATTATGGATCAACAACCGCAACGGTACTTTTACAAATATGGCCGACCGGTATTTCAAGCATACGTCTTATTCGGCAATGGGCAACGATGTGGCGGATATCAACAATGATGGTTTGATGGATATTATCGCTGTGGATATGTTGCCGGAATCTAATTACCGGAAGAAGATGATGACATCTGCCAACAATTATCAAACCTATTTAAACAATGATGAGTTTAATTATCAATACCAATATGGCCGCAATACGTTGCAATTAAACCAGGGACCAGCCATAAAAAATAAGGATTCCGTTTCTCATCCTGTTTTTAGCGAAATCGGTTTTTTGGCAGGTATTGCAGAAACCGACTGGAGCTGGACTCCCATGGTAACGGATTTCGATAATGACGGGTTTCGCGATATTTTAATCACCAATGGATTTCCTAAAGATATTACTGACCGGGACTTTATGACTTACCGTGTAGATGCCAGTAATATAGCTGCAAAGTCGGATATACTGGAGCAGATCCCGCAGGTTAAACTACACAATTTTGCTTTTCAAAATAACGGCGACTGCACGTTCTCGGATGTATCAAAAGATTGGGGTATGCTGGAACCTTCTTTCTCCAGCGGGGCCGCTTATGGTGATTTAGACAATGATGGCGATATGGATTTTATTGTTAACAATACCAATGGAGCGGCAATGGTTTACAGAAATGAAGTAAGCCATCCGAAAGAAAATGATAACCATTACCTGCAAATAAAATTCCAGGGAGATAAATGGAATATCAATGGAATCGGAGCATGGGCCGAAATATATTATGACAAAGGTAAAATGCAAGTGTATGAAAACGCGCCATACCGGGGCTATTTATCATCCGTACAAAATATGGCTCACTTTGGTATTGGAAAAACTGCCACCATTGATTCCCTGATCATTAAATGGCCCAATGGTTACAGGCAGTTGTTAACAAATGTAACGGCGGATCAACTACTAAAAGCTGATATTAAAAATGCAACTCAACGTTATTATTTTGAGCAACAGCTATTAGCCCCCAATGCACTGTTTACTGATATTACAGATTCAATCAATATTCCGTACAACCAGGAAGAACTGGATTTCAGCGATTTTAATATTCAAAAATTATTGCCTCATAAACTTTCAGAATATGGCCCGGGAATGGCAGTGGCTGATGTGGATGGAAATGGGTTGGATGATGTAGTGTTGGGTGGTTCCTATTCGTATAGCGCTAAAATAGTACTACAGCAGGCCAACGGAAAATTTATTGTAAAAGAACTGATACCCAATGCTGATAAATTTAATAAGCCGTGGGAAGATATGGGGTTACTATTGTTTGATGCAGATGGCGACGGCGATGTTGATTTATATACGGCGACTGGTAGTTATGAGAATGAACCCAATTCAAGATTTTATAACGATCACTTTTTTGTGAATGATGGGAAAGGAAATTTTTTGAACGACAGTCTTGCGTTGCCTGGTAACTTTACCAGCAAATCCTGCGTACGGGCGGTCGATTTTGATAAGGATGGCGACCTTGATCTTTTTGTTGCAGGCAGGGTAGAACCCTGGAACTATCCAAAACCCGTATCAAGTTTTATCTATCGGAACGATTCTAAAAAAGGACAGGTAAAGTTTACGGACGTTACCAATAGTATTGCAAAGGATCTTGTTAATATCGGGTTGGTTTGTGATGCGGTATGGACGGATTTTGATAGCGATGGCTGGCAGGACCTTATTTTGGCAGGCGAGTGGATGCCGGTAACCTTTATAAAAAATGATAAAGGAGTTTTTAAAAACGTCGCCGCATCAACCGGCATCAGCAAACAATTGGGAATTTGGAATAGCATTGCGCCCGGTGATTATGATAATGATGGTGATATTGATTACATAGTTGGTAATATGGGGCAAAATTCTTTTTACCGTGCCAGTGAGCAATACCCTGTTAGAATATATGCAAAGGATTTTGATAACAATAAAAGTTACGACGCCATTCCCACACAATACCTTATCGATATCGAAGGAAATAAAAAAGAGTTCCCTGCACAAACAAGGGATGACCTGGTAAAACAAATCATCAGTATGCGGGCAAAATTCCAGAATTATAGATTATTCGCCAATGCAACGATAGATAAAGTGCTTACCCCTGAAGAGTTGAAGGGCGCATTGATAGTAAAAGCGACTAATTTTAGTTCAAGCTATATTAAAAATAATGGGAATGGAAAATTTGAAATAACAGCATTACCTGTAAAGGCCCAGGTTTCAGTAATAAATGGAATGATTACAGAAGACTTTGATGGTGACGGCAACCTGGATATACTGATGAATGGAAACGATTTCGGAACGGAAGTTTCTGTTGGCAGGTACGATGCACTGAATGGCTTATTAATGAAAGGTGATGGGAAAGGAAATTTTAAACCAACGTCTATCCTTGAGAGCGGAATATATTTACCAGGAAATGGTAAGGCCATGGTCAAAATAAAAAATCCGCTCGGTAATTGTTTGCTGATAGCAAGCCAGAACCGCGGCCCCTTAAAAGTATTGGAAGCCGGCAACTCTATAAAATGTATACCAATATTGCCCGATGATTTAAGTGTTGTAATTAAATATAAAAATGGTAAAACAAGAAAACAGGAAATTTATTATGGCGCTTCTTTTCTTTCACAATCGGGCAGATTTTTGAATACAGATGAAGCCATTACCGATATCACCGCAACGAATTCAAAAGGTATTTCAAGAAAATTAGCATTATAATAATGAACAGGCGTAGTAAAAAAATAACGGGAATCGTGTCTTTATTGGTGATGATTACTTTATGGTATTCCTGTACACAGCCATCAACAAACGACAATAAAAAAAATAATGCCAAACCGTTTAATGTAAACGATGCAGCTATACTGCGCAGTAATCAAAAGCGGTTAACAGACCTCATTATTTATGATATATTTACCCCACCGGTAGCAGCACGTATATATACCTACACCTCCCTTGCTGCCTATGAAGCAGTGCGTTTTTCAACGCCAGGTTATCCTTCACTTACTGCACAGTTAAAAGGGTTTTCGCCAATGCCACAACCGGAAAAAGGGAAGAAATATAATTATATACTGGCCGCTACCAAAGCTTTTTTTTCGGTGGCATATAAAGTAACTTTTTCAACAGATACATTAAGAAAGTTTGAGACAGCGGTGTTGGAAAATTTCAGGAATCAATTGGATGGAGAAACTTTTAATAATTCGGTTTCATTTGGTGACAGTATCGGCAACAAAATCCTTGCCCGTGCGGCATTTGACAATTATCCGCAAACAAGGGGCAAGCCGAGGTATGTAGGCAGCCACGAACCTGGAAAATGGCGTCCAACCCCACCCGATTACCTTGATGCTGTTGAATCCTGTTGGGGCACTATGAAATGTTTTATACTGGATACATGTACTCAGTTTATGGCCCCAAGACCACCCGCATACAGCATGGATAAGAAAAGTTTATTTTATAAAAATGCCCTGGAGGTTTACAATATAGGTAAAGGCCTTACCAAAGATCAAAAAAATATCGCAAATTACTGGGATGATAATCCCTTCGTGATTGAACATACGGGGCACATGATGTTTGGCAACAAAAAAATAACACCGGGTGGACATTGGATGGGTATTGCTTCTATAGCCTGTAAAAAAACAAACGCGGATGAAGTAAAAACTGCGCAAACATTTGCATTAACCGCCATCGCTTTAATGGAAGGTTTTATAGCTTGCTGGGATGAAAAATACCGTAGCCAGGTAGTGCGGCCGGTAACAGTAATCAATGAATCTATTGATGCCAAATGGGAACCCTTTTTGCAGACTCCCCCCTTTCCTGAATATACCAGCGGGCACAGCGCCATATCTGCTGCTGCCGCAACAGTACTTACAAATTTATATGGCGATCATTTTTCGTTTCATGATGATAGTGACAAAGAGTACATTGGAATGGAAAAAGATTTCAATTCATTTTTTGAAGCGGCCAACGAAGTATCCATCAGCCGGGTATATGGAGGAATTCATTACCGTACCGGTGTGGACGCCGGTGCAGCGCAAGGTAGAAAAGTAGGCGGTTTTCTTATAGAAAAAATTAGGTTAAAAGAATAAAATGTTTCAGGAGACATCTGCTTATAAATGAAGAAAGTTTATTTTTTTTCTGTTGCCATAATTATGTTCCTGTTGGGGTTATTTGGATGTGACAATAGTTCAACTAAGTTTTCGGATAAGAATGTTGAAGAAGGCTATCAACTTGCACAAACATATTGTATAAGCTGTCATAAATTACCCGATCCTGCATTATTAAATAAAATAACATGGGCTTATCATGTGCTTCCTAAAA